>NZ_JBNLYE010000059.1:0-20304 GCF_050172095.1 Bacillus sp. GMs2/2 | reverse complement strand
TCTAATATCTAGGTTGTGATTGAATATTTGTAAGATGAACATCATACATATCAATGATTTCAAGAAATCTATCAGCTTCACGGAAAACATGGTCTGCTAATAACGGATGAATGATACTCTTTATTTTACATTGCTCAATTAAATCACGTGCTGTTTTCTTAAAATCCCGAAGAGATGCAACCGACACACGATTTTGATCTAAAAATTGATCTAAAAGAGGGGCTGTTTGGGATTGTGGTTTCATAGATTCTAAGTCAATTGCTTGATACATCAATTCATCAAAATCATTGCTAAAATTCCGTGCTGTATCTACAAGCTTTCTTTCCGATGGATCAAGAAGATGGCCAATAAATTTAGCATGGTCTGCCATAATCCGTAAAAAGAAAACATTTTCTTTAATAATAGCATCAGGAAGCGCATCTAATTTACCTTCATTTAATTGTATTAAACGTTTTCTAAAATAATCAGCTTCCCTACTTGTATGGTCAACTAAAAGTGGAAAGTTATTTTGTCCTGGCAATTTACATGTGAGAATTAATCCTAAAATTTTTCGTTTAAATCCCCAAATATTAGTTGCGGCTTGTTGTACTTCTGCATTAAATCTTTTTATTTGCTCAGGATCTGTTTCATTTGTATAGGAATGCGCTATTTGTTCAATATGTTCAAACAATCGATAAAATTGATTCGCCTCTTCGATTAGTTGAGTATCCTCGCACCTAAATCCTAAACGAAGAAAAAAAGAATGCTCCTTCATGATTCTAGACCAAAAACGAATTTCATTTAATGAACGCTCAACAAACATTACAGATGTAACACCTGTATCCGGATGTAATGAAGTTTCATCCCTATGCATTGTTAATCCCCCCCAGTAAAATCCCCACTAGTTCCATTCTTATGAGTAAAAAAATATATAAATACCATCAATAAAAGTTTATGATGACTCTCTTATACATGTAAAATTAAACTAATATAACCTTAGCTTGATGAACATATACTGCTCCCGCAGAAGAAAAAAAGCTACCACCGAGATGTAAAATCCTACTAGGTGGTAACCTTTCAAAATTTCTATTAAAGCAATACCGAATCTTTATCACTTTCCTGATTACGTTTCTCACGCTCTTCTTCTAAACGCTTCATATATACTTCGCCTTCTTTTTCAATAAACTCATTATCCATATCTTGCTCTTTTTTCGAAGTATATAAAACCATGTAGCCACTTAGTACAATCCCGACAATCACAAGATACACCCACCATGGTAAAGTTTCCAAATCACTTCATTCCTTTCCTTAGACAAGCCTTATTAGTTTCACTTTATGAGGAGAGAAGTGGATTTATGCTTAAAATTTTTATTGTGGATGCTTCGCGAAAAATGCTTGTACATATTCCATAAACTCAATTGGTTCTTGACGAAACGGTGCGTGGTATCCTTTTTCAATAATATGAAACGTACTATTTGCAAATAGCCCATGATACAGTTCACCATTTTTCCAAGAAACGCTCTTATCGTGTCGTCCCCATATAATTAAAGTCGGCACCTTAATCTTATCGGCTTCCATCGCGATGCGGCGCTCTCTCATTTTCGTAAGCTGATCATAATGCTCTTTATCATCACGACTATTTTTCACTTCATTTTTATTATACTTCGTAATCTCGGTTACAGTTTGTAAGTCCGTCGATAGCGGTGGTACTTCATAACTTTCTTTTTGCTGGAAAGACTCTATCCCTGTAGCATCCGCCAAGATGAGATGCGTCACTGCATCCGGATATAAATACGCTAAATTAAGGGACATCTCTCCGCCCATTGAATGGCCGAGCACCGCAAACTGATCGTATCCAAGCTTCTTCATTAACTTATAATATAAATTCACTTGCGCAGGAAACGAATACTGAAAATCAACCGGCTTAGAAGAACGCCCAAACCCTAAAATATCAACCGCAATAATCGTATGATCTCGCACTAGTTCCGGATAAATATCACTAAACCCATCAGAAGAACCACCAAACCCATGCAACATGAGTAACGGAGGTTTCCCCTCACCAATTTGCTTAAAATAAATCGTCTGCCCATCAATTTGCGCCATACTCTCTTTCGTATTCAGCTTCATCATAACAGTATCTTTCACTTCTTCAACCTTCGCAATCGGCTTATCAACGAAGTTACATACGATAAGCAAAACAAGCACAATACCGCTAATCAAATAAAACTTAAACCGTTTCAAAGTTCCCGTCTCCTTTCTTGAGTTGCTATTTAAAGTTTTTACATTTTTTGGTTGTTTTATGTTCTCTTTTTAATTGTAACTAAAACAGTTACAATTATACTAAAAAAATATAACTCATTTCTATTACTAATGGTTATTCTGTAACTATTATAGTTACACATTTAAAGTAAGTCAATTCTTTTCTCTACATGGCCTAAAAATAGAAAAAGGGACTTCATGTTGAAGTCCCTTTCTTTGTTATTATAGTTGGCTTACTCCGCCGTCGCCTTTATTATCTGCTGGTGCTCCGCCTGTGTCACCAATGTTAACGTAGTCTGGTCCTGCTGGTGCTCCACCCGTATCTCCTCGACTAGCGTATTGATTAGATTCAGTAGAGCTGTTTAATCCTATGGCTAAAGCCCCCAAAATTGCTAATCCCGCTATTAATTTGCTAAGTTTTTTCATTATTTCAAAGCTCCCTTTTCTAAATATTTTTTATTCGCCTTATTATTTATATAAAAATATTTACTTGCTTTGATATGATTACCTTCTTCATAAAATTGCATTGCTAATTTTTCACTGTATTCTTTTATACATTCTAACAGATTTTTACTTTCAAAATACGAAATGCTTTCTAATACAATTTTCTCCATTTCATTTGCATTAGAGCCCTTATTCAATTCTTCCAATATCATAAAACGATATTGAAATTCTTTATTTTTTAATTCGTTACATGTTTCAATTCCCATCGCAATATATTTTTGCGCTAACTCAATTTCACCCAATTTCCAATACTCTTCAGCCACTGTAAAAATCGCTTTATAATGTTTAGGTAATTTCTCAGCAACTTCAGAAGCATGACGAATGGCTAAATCAGATAGATTTTGAGTACCATATAACCAACCTAAATTGTTTCTAATCATCAGAACGTACTTTTTATGATTTAATCTTTGGAATACATCTAAAGCAATATTAAAACTTTCTTCAGCTAATTCAAATTGCTTTAATTCCACGCAACATAAACCATATATATTTTCACATAATGCAACATTAATTTGGTACTCAGGATGATTTATAAATTCTTCTTTCGCTTTTTGAATATGGTGAATAGCTTTCACTTCCTGGTATGTATGATAGTAAAATTCACCTAAACGATAATTAAATTCTGCTTTTTCACAAGGATTTTGAATATATTCTAATAATTTTTCTGCCTGTTCAAATTCTTTACTAGCTTCCTCATAATTTTCAACCATTCTAAAATAAAGCGCTTTAAACAAATGATAATAATAAGCTAGCAAACCTTCTTGCGGAACTTCAAAAGGTTCTACTTGATTAAAGTGACCTTCTTTAATCGAAACCCAATCATTCAAAACTTGATACCTAAAATTCAACAACGCATGATAAATCAATACATCCTGATCCACGTCCAACCCACTAATCTTACTTTCAATCTCCTCTTTCATTTCCGTGGCCTTCTCTATATTTTGCTGCAACATTACACGATACCAATCATCTAAAGAATGTTTCATTTGCTCCCGCGTTACTACATCTGCTCCCATACACTCGCATCCCCTTTTCTCCAAAATTACAAAATTAGGATTTTTATACAATTATCAAAATTGTATATTACCACTCCTTTTCTATGTATTGAAAAATAATTATCAGAAAATTAAATATTTTAATTAATTATACCAAACTTTTCCTTTTTAATAACTTGAGAAACAATTGTCAGAAAACTTAACAGGACAAATAAAAAGCAAGCAGTTCCAGCACTCCGCTAAAACTACCTGCTCTCCTACTTACTATCTCTATTTTTACTCTTTAATAAATTCCTTCGTACTTCTCACTGTATCAATTGGACGAACTAATTTTTCAATTTCTTCACGTTTTGGCTCTAGGAATGGAGGTAAAGATAATTTTTCGCCAAGTGTTTCGTATGGCTCATCTCCCATAAACCCTGGGCCGTCTGTTGCAAATTCAAATAAGATTTGTGGTGCAACTCTTGCATATAATGATTCAAAGAAATGACGGTCTACATAACCAGATGAAGGAAGTCCAACGCTACTGATTCTCTCAATCCATTCTTCTAATACAGCGCGATCTTCTACGCGGAATGCAGCATGGTGAACCGTACCAAAACCTTGTCGTGCTTCTGGAAGAACCGTATTATGTTCTACAATGACAGAAGCACCGTTTCCACCTTTATTCACTTCAAATAAATAGAATTCTCCTTCTTGCGCAACCTCCTTAAATAATAAAACTTTTTCTAACACTTCTTTGAAGAAACTAAAGTTTGCAATACGGATGAATACAGGCCCTAAACCAGTAATTGCATATTCTAATGGAACTGGTCCGTTTTGCCATGGTGTACCTGATTCAATCCCTTTATCAAGTTCATCTGAGATTAATTGATAGTGTTGGTCATCAAAGTCAACGAAAGAAAGAGTTTTCTTACCAAATTGCTCTTTAATTCCTGTATGTTCTACTTCAAGACGGTCAAAGCGTTTCACCCAATATGCTAATGCTGCATCAGTTGGAACACGGAATGAAGTTTTTGAAATTTCATTTGTACCGTGTACTCCTTTCGGAACACCTGGGAAGTCAAAGAATGTCATATCTGTTCCTGCACTACCTTTATCATCTGCAAAGAATAAATGATACGTTTGAATGTCATCTTGGTTTACTGTTTTTTTAACTAAACGCATTCCTAAAACGTGAGTGAAAAACTCATAGTTTTTTTCTGCACTACTTGTAATCGCTGTAACGTGGTGAATTCCTTTTAATTGGTTCATTTTATATTCCTCCAATGGTTTTAAATTTTATATTTTCTCTTCAATAGGTGCTAAATTCGCTTCAATCTCTGCACGCTGATCTTCTAAGAACGGTGGTAAATCAAGTTTTTCTCCTAAATGCTCTACATCGCCATCAACTGTAAATCCTGGTCCATCTGTCGCAATTTCAAATAAGATTCCGTTTGATTCACGGAAATATAAGCTTTTAAAGTAGAAACGGTCGATGATTCCTGAAGACTGGAAGCCTCTTTGTTTCACCTGTTCTTCCCAATAGGCAAGCTCTGCATCGTTTTTCACACGAATTGCTAAGTGGTGAATGCTACCGCGGCCTGGTTTTTCAGTAGGACCATCTAAATATTTCACAACGATTTCTCCAAAAGCCTCTCCTTTAATGGACTGAAAAATTGCTTCCTCTTCGCTGCGGCTAACCTCTGTATAACCAAACATCTCTGTAAGTGTACTCGCCATTTTATCAAGTCTACGAACTGTCATTTCTACAGAACCCATTCCTTGAATTTGATGCTTTGCAGGAACTTCTGATTTCTCCCAAGTTTCCCAGTGCTCTACTTTTTCTCCGTTTGAAACAAGTAGTACTAAGCGAAGACCTTCAGCATCCTCAAATTGTAAAGCAGGACGATTTGCATATGTTGTCATCTCACTATGTTTCACATCAAATTTCTCAAATCGTTCTTTCCAGTAATGTAAGCTTTCCTCTGAAGGAACGAGTAATCCAATTCGAGTAATCGCATTTGTACCACGATATGTTCTTCCTACTAAAGGAATTTCAAAAAATGATAACTCTGTACCCGGACTTCCTGTTTTATCTCCGTAAAATAAATGGTACATTGACGGATCATCTTGGTTCACTGTCATTTTCACACGACGTAATCCAAGCACATTTTTATAAAAGTGATTATTTTCATTTGCATTTTTCGTAACCATTGAAATGTGATGATGCCCTTTAATTTTATACATTTTTAATTCCTCCGCTTCGTTTTACTAGTCAAGTGATGATAAAAAAATAATATGCTTTTTAGCTGTTCAATTTATTCTCATTATGTTTTTGTAAATTCATCTTAGTTTTTACTGTATAAGTTACTTTGTTTTTTAATCGAAAACAACTGAGTGTATGTTTTTCATATGGCTCAATTACTTTCGTTACTATCACTTTACAACTCAAGTGATTAAAAAGCAAGTATTTTATCTCGAATTCGAGATATTTTTTTATTAAATAACATTTTGGACTAAAAACACGAGAAATTCTTGGTTTGAGGACATTATAAAATTCATAAGTTGATGGATGTGAGATATCGCCAGCATTTTTGAAAAAAACACGCTAAGAGTATGCGAGATTTTATACAGTTTTTTCGTTAATCCAATAACAGACAAGAACCCTAAAACCGCACCAGAATAGGAATGTATAAAAAATTGCATAGATTGATAGAACAAAAAAAGGAGGTTCCCTTGTGAGAGTAGGGTTCCTCCTTTTTCCTTGCTACCGATAATAGGACGTTATGTTAACTGATCATGTATAGGATATTCATATAGAAATTGTTTCTATCAATGCTGAATTATACAAAGAAGGAGGCATGATAATGAAAAAAGAACAATTAATATTAATTGCTAGTCTTACTCTTTTATTTCCTGTCCTTGAATTTTTCTTCCAGAAATATGATTACTTCAATTTTTACGCACATATAGGTATTATAGCCATTGCTGTATCAACTGTTGTATTCACACTCCATTATATAAAACAAATTTATTGGAAATTATCGATCGTATGAGGAAATTATGAAAGAATAGAATTTAATTGAATATGTTTTCTATTACCCGTTTCAAGCTTTTCCCCATACCTTTTACTGCCCATACTAGTTTAAGGAACACTTTAAAGATAGCATCCCATACGTGTTCATTAATAAAAAATTCGTATACTTTCTTTAACCACTCTTTCGGGGATTTACTCTTACGTTTAAACCTTTGCCAATGCGTTTCTTCACTAGTTTTCATAACTACCCCTTCTTTCTTAATCGAATATGCTTTCTATTAGAAGTTTTAACACCTCGCTATAATGATGAAAAGAACGAGGTTTATCATATCTGGCAATTTAATCACTCCTAATTTTAAATTAAATTCATTATATAACGATTTCTAAATTTTTAGTTAATTACTAGTGAGAATTAAGCAAAATTTAAACAAAAACACCTATGTTAGGCTTTAGTTACAGGTTTTCCCCCTATAAAATCAACTATTTGCGCCACCAACTATGGGGTACGCGAATTACTTTGATATTATCTTTGAACGAACAAAATAACTCCTTTCGAAAAACAAATGAACTGATATTAATCAACTTCCAATATCGAGAATTATGTAAATAAGCTGCCCATATGGACAGCTTATTGTATTTTTTGCTTAACATATTTTTTCTGAAATGCTGGCGGTACTCAATTTAAAAGTTGATATGCCCCCATTCTAGTGGCAAGATATGTTTTATTAGTTCTTCGTTACACCCATGCGTACTTCTTAACTATTTTATTTCATTTTTAATAAAGTGAAACTTTAATCAGTGGGGGGTTTCTTCACCCCCCACTGATTATCAGCCCTCACCAATCGGACTTTAATGACTTAACATTATGCTTATCTTAGGAGCGAGGTATTTTATCGGTGAGTGTATACAAACCATGTAATGCTTGCTGTTAATAATGCTGACGAAATCAAAGCTGTAAGAACACTATATGTTTGCCACATAAGTATTGTTGACCAATCGAAAGCGCAGCACAGTATACCCAGAGCAATCGTAGCGATCAGGAAAATAACTGTTACGGTTATTCTCTTTTTTGTCATTGGCTGCCGCTCATTCGTTCTCCTTCTGCGTAATCCTAAGAGAAATAGCAAAACGGCCAATAGGCAAAAAATAATTGTGATAGACGACAAAATGATATCCAAAAGCTGTGTGCCGCTTATTTCATATGACTGAGTTAGATTGCCTTCTAATATATCTTTAACTTTTAGTACCATGTTTGTATTGGTATTTGTGCCGTTGCTCAGCAAGGAGACGGCTGTTCGTTCATTTGGCAGTATGACTACTTCGGTTCTGAAATTTGGATTGCCCCCAGTGTGTTCTATAATCGTTTGATCGGCATTTACGGACCAACCTGCCGCATAATACATACCGTTGACAGCCGAAACAGACATATCACCCCTATGTGATTTTTCGATAACCGTGTGAAATATTTCGGGTATGTCCTGCACGATACCCATCTGTATGCCCATCCAACGAGCCATATCTTTTGTATTAGAAATGATGTAGCCTGCGGGTTTATTCCCAGCATAATCCGGAGCTTTAAATGGAGTTGTCATAAAAAAGGAAGAACGGTAGCCCTGTGCCAACTGTCCAGTAGCTTGAGCAGCTTCTTTATAAACATACGTCTGGTGAAGACCTAACGGTTGAAATACCTGTTCCTTCATAAAGTCTTCATAGCTTTGTCGCGACACAATCTCAATAACCAAACCCAATACGTCATAATTAACGGTTCCATAGTTATACTGTTCACCGGGAGGAAACGCCAATTCAGCATCCACGAGCATTTCCACAGTCTTTTGCAACATATCCGGTGTATTGCCTTGTGGAATATTTTGAAGATGCCTAATATTTGTTAGACCACTGGTATGGTGAAGAAAGTTATTTAGTGTAAGACTTTGCATATCAACAGGTTTCCCTTGATACTTTAATGTAAACCAAGGTAAATATTTTTGGACAGGGTCAGTCATTGAGAGCAGCCCTTGCTCTTCCAATAGCATAATACCCATACCGGTAAAAGCTTTACTGACCGAGGCTAACTCATAGAGTGTATTTTCACTTGCAGACAACCCCTTTTCACGGTCTGCATACCCTGAAGAAAAGTAGAACACTTCATCATCAGCAAGTATTGAGATTGACATTCCCGGCACACCTGATATACGACAGGCATCATCTAGCAACGCTTGTATTGCCGCAGATTGCGAATCTGACAACGCATAACTTTGTGTTGCGAATCCTGAGAATAATATAAATATCGTTAATACAAAAACAATAATCTTTTTCATAAACTCTCCTTTTTGGAAAATTATAAGAGAATAATATAAATAACCTCCTTTTACAACTACGAAACTAATTTTTAATGTATCTTTCTATTCACCTATATAATATCAAATAATTGCGAATAGTTACACTTGAACGAACAGATGGATGTAATTTGAAACAACTTTAAAGAGCCTTGCTACGTAGAATGTAGTAAGGCTCTTAGCTTTTTAATAATCAAAATTCAATAACTTTATTATCATTATACAACAGCCTCACTAAGCGTATTAACACTTAATGAGGCCACTTTATTCACACTATTAATTATGGAACGTCGGCTTATAGAACGAACGATTATCAAGAGCAAAGACACGCTCTGTGTACTCGCCTGGTTTTGTGCGTCCTAATGCACGGTCCATCATGTTCATTTTTGCATCTAAGTTATCGATGTAATGCAGAATTTCTGCTTCTTTTACTAATGGTGGTTTTGGGCTACCCCATTCTGCTTTTCCGTGGTGAGAAAGAACGATGTGTTGAAGAATTAATACTTCTTCTGCATCGATTTGCAATTCGTCTGCTGCTTTACCAATTTCGTTCACCATAATAGAAATGTGGCCTAGTAAATTTCCTTCTAACGTATACGTTGTAGAAATTGGGCCAGATAGTTCGATTACTTTACCAAGGTCATGTAAAATAACGCCTGCATATAGTAAGTCTTTATCTAACGATGGATATAGATTTGAGATAGCTTTCGCTAAATCAAGCATTGATACGACGTGATAAGCTAGTCCAGATACGAACTCGTGATGGTTCTTTGTCGCTGCTGGATAGTCTAAAAATTCGTTTTGATGCTTATTTAATAAATGTCTTGTTAGACGCTGAATGTTCGGGTTTCTCATTTCAAATATGTATTGCGTAATTTTCTCAACCATATCTTCTTTTTTCACTGGTGCTTTTTCTACGAAGTCTGAGATATCTGTTACTTCATTTTCATTCGCAACACGAATTTGTTTCACACGTAATTGAATACGTCCTTTGTAGTTTAAAATATCACCAGCTACTTTCACGATTGTTTCCGCTACATATTGTTTCTCAACTTCTGGTGATACGTCCCATAGCTTCGCTTCAATGTCTCCACTTGGATCTTGTAAGATTACTGTTAAAAATGGCTTTCCATTGCTTGCGATACCTTTTGTCGCTGTTTTAATTAACAAGAAAATATCGACTTGTTCACCAACTTCATATTCTGCAATTTTCTTTTTCATTCGAATTCCTCCACCAAATCAGTTACTTTTAGTATAGCACACTACAACTCATTTTCTTTACGCATATGTGTTAATTTTATAATCTGTTTTTCTGTAAAATACGCGAGTAAATGCGCATGACATGTAAAGAATATGACTTGTCTATCCTTTGCAATTTCCTTTATAAGTTCAATCGTTCGATTCGTCCTTACCGCATCAAAATGCACGAAACTATCATCAATAATGAATGGATAATCATGTTCGAATGTTTTCGCGAGTGCAAATCTCAGCGATAAATATAACTGCTCCGCTGTCGCTTGGCTTAGTTCATGACTGTAAAAACGCATACCGTCGTTACGTTCAACGATAAACGGTTCTGCCTCTGACGGTGAAAAGATTTTACTATAGCGTCCGCCTGTTAAATAGACGAAATACTCTTCTGATTTTTGTAAAATACGAGGAAGATGAACTTCATGATAATAGTGCTTCGTTTTCGTTAACACTGTCTTTGCGGCCGCATAAGCAGCCCACTTCTTCACTTGTTCACGCACTTGCGCTTTTTTCATTTCCCATTCATGCATTAAATCGCCGTACGTACTACCTTCTTCTAAATTCGCAATTTCCATACGATGTTTCGCAATACGCTCTGTCAATTCTTTCTCTTGCGCCAGACAATTTTGCACGACTGTCATTTCTCTCTTTAATTTCTCTTCATAACCATCAGCTTCATAATGTTCAGCTAATGATAAACTCGTTAAACGCTGTTCCAACAGATCAATTTGCGGTAATAAACGCCCCACTTGTTTCTCTGCATCCTCACGTTTTTCCGCCAGTTTACCTGCTTCTAAAAACATCTCTTCATCTGTAGACTCTGCAATATGCCATAAACCATCTCGTTCTATTAGTAATTGCTTTAATTGTTCTTGCATAAACTCATATTCTTCTTGCCATTCCGCCAGTTTTTCTTTTAACTGCTTACAAGTTTGGCGCTTCTCTTTCTCATTTTGCATACGGCTTTGTGCCTCGTGTAGCTTACTATACTCCGCACTACCGATAACAGTTTCTAGTTTATGTTCAAATTGCGAAATCATTTCATATAATGAAGATTTTCGCGTACCTTGCTTCTCTAACTCCCGATATAATTGCTGCATTTTTTCAATACGCTCAAACGCCGGCAATATGTGTGCATACGTATAAAATTCAGGAAACATATAGCGCGTTTTATATGCATCGACTTGTTCTCCCGCCTGGAACGTTTCTCTCTCCCATTCCTCATACGATGAAACGACTTTATCATACGCTCGTTCCAACTGCTGTAACTTATAAGACTCGCGCTCAAATAACTTCCGAATCTCTTCATCTTTTTCTAACTCATAGCGTACAGACATCGCTTCTTCACTTTGTCTCCCGCCGGCACTTTGCTGAAGAGTAAGAAGCTCTTCTTGTAATCCGCTTGATGGATCTTTATATAAAACAAGGGCGAGAACAATCCCTACAAATACGATGACACTAATAAATAAAAGCGGGCGATTGTCTATAAATAAGCTCGTGAATAAAATGCCTGTATTAATAAGGAGTAACAGAAGACAAACTCTTTGCCACTGCTTTTTCTTTTGCATAGCCGCTCCTGCTTTTTCCTCGTACTTGCGCTTCATTCTCTCTGCGCCCATACCGATAAACGCCGCATCTTGGAACGACTTCTCTTTCTCAGCTAACGCATTTCGCTCTTCATCCGCTAACATTTGCTTTTGAATCTGTCTTATATTCTCTTCTTGTTCTTCTAATTGCTCCTGCGCTACTTTAAAACGATCATCAAGCTGTGCTTTTTGCGTTTCTAATTCACGCGCCTTTTGCACTGTTTGCGTAATTAACTCTTTCGTTGCCAAACTCATATCAAACGACAGAACTGTTTCCTTTTCAAAAGTAGCACCAATTTGTTGCTCTAGTTCTGCCAGTTCTTCTTTTATATTCGTAATACTTCCTGTCAAATCACGCATTTCTTGGCGTGCATTTTCGTAAGACATATGCTGCATACGAAGTTCTTCTACATAACTTTCTTTTTGTAAAAACTCTTCATCTATTTGAATCGAGGCAATTTCCGATTGCACTGTCTCAATTTTCTTGTGGAGCGAATCAACTTGTAATTGAAGCGGCTCCATCTTCACCTTAATTGCTTCATAACGCGCCATTCCGTTTACAGGAAACTGCCCGCTCTCGTTCTCTAACACTTTCTCGTGCGCACGCTTTTCAATAACGAGAGGCTCAAGCGCTGCTAATATTTCATAATCTTGCTTCCGCTTTTCTGCATTCTCTTTTTCCCCGCGAACAGAAGCAAGTTTCTCTTCACTTTCTTTTAACTGCTCCACTTGCTTTTCATACGTGCCAATTTTCCCTTGCCACTCTTTCATCTTCTCTTCCAGCTTCTTCATCTCTTGCAATGATACGTTAATTTCTGGTTTACGACCACTCGGCTTGAAGCGCTGGTCCATTTCTTTTTCTAGCTTTTTATCTAACTGCAATAGAGCATCACTTCCGACTGCACTTGCCGAAAATAAATAATTGCCAATATCCGCTTCGCCGAGCTGATGAATGTTTTGAAGGCCATGCATATCAAATGAAAAGACAGATTCAAATAAACTTTCATTCATCCCGCTTAATATATCGTTTAAAATTTCTTCTCCGCCCGTTTTCCCGTCTTCAAAATAAACGGTCACCTCGCCAGCTGCCGTCTTTGGCAATCGCTCAATTTTCAAACGACCGTACTGCTCTGTTTGCACAGTGATCGCACCGCCATACTTCCCGCCTTCTTTCGGCTCATAACGGCGCTGTCCTCTCGTCGGAAAACCGAATAAAATACTTTTCATAAATGAGCGAATTGTCGATTTCCCCGCTTCATTTTCACCGTATAACACTGTCAGCAAGGAAAGATCCATTTCCACATTTTCTAATTTTCCGTACCCATAAATATGGAGTTTTTCAATTCTCATTTTTTATCCCTCTCTTGCTGGAATAATTGTTCTAAAATAATATTTTCTGCTTCCTTTTGAATCTCTTTCTTCTCTTCTTCTGTAAAAGATTCAATACTATTACGAGCTACAGGAGATGTCCAAATAGTGCGCAATACTCCGTCCATATTAGTGAAAGCTTCTAACTCCTTTAGCACACTACCGATGAAATGATTTTCCGCTTTCAAACGTTCGATTTCCGCAAAAGAAACCGTCTCATTTTTCCACTTCATCGCATATACGAAATCTTTTCGCTCTTCTCCAGATGCTAAAATGTGAAAAATCTCTTCCACACGCTTTTCGTCGCGCAAATAAGGTGAAAGTGGGCCTTGTCCTGTAAATATGACAGTTAATAATGTCCCTTCTTCTTCTCTTCGGCATTCATTTATCGCACTTGATACGCTCGTCATAAGTTCATCAACCGTTTCAAGTCCATCGATACTCACTTCTATCTCATCCCACACAACATCCGCCGTATGGAAAAATGAACACTGCGATCCTTTTTTCGTAAGTTCAATAAGGTATGCACCCTTCTCGCCTGTTTCCTTACGATGACGACCTTGTATGTTCCCTGGATAAATAATGTATGGTTCTTCTGATAAAATTTCACGTTTATGTATATGGCCAAGAGCCCAATAATCAAACTGTTTTTCTTTCAACTCACGAATTTGAAACGGTGCATAGCGATTATGCTCTGCATCTCCTTCCACACTTCCGTGAAGCATACCAATATGAAAAGGCGCATCACTCATTTTCGTATACTGCGCTGTCATATTATCCGTTACCGCTTGCTGCAAATAACTAAAACCATAAATAGAAGCTAATAGCTCACCATTTTTATAAAATGATTTCTCTTCTACATAAGGCTCAGTAAATACATGAACATTTTCTGGAAACTCAATTGCTGCCCAGCTTCCCCCTAAATGATCATGGTTACCGTGAATAATAAAAACAGGGATATCGTATTGCGAAAGTCTCTTCATTTGCTCACGCACAAACACTTGCGCCCTCAAACTTCTCGTCTCCGCATCATACAAATCCCCAGCTAGTAATACGAAATCAACGCGCTCTTGAATCGCTTTATCAACAATACGCTCAAATGATTCAAACGTACTTTGCTTCATTCTCTCCCACACAGACTGCGTAACATTCATCTCCATCCCTTTAAACGGACTATCCAAATGCAAATCAGCCGCATGTATAAACCTTACTTGTTTCACAAATAACGATCCTTTCTATCTTTCAAAAGTTTCATTTTATCAAAATTTAAATCGCTGAAAACTAATAATTATCGAGAATAAAAATATTCTCGATAATTAAAGTTTCATTCTATTTTACCACGCAATGTCATATATTTCTTTGCATATTGTAGCATTTTATGTCAAAATAATTATAAGATTCTGATTTTAAATATTGGAGGGAATTTTCATGGGAGTATACGTTCTAACAGTCTTTGAAAAAGATGGTTCAAAAGCATTAGACGAATCATTCGAGGCGGCAACTGAAAAAGAAGCAAAAGTAAAAGGTGAATCTATCTTACAAGAAAAAGGATTGTATGAAAAAACACATCGCTGTACATCTACTGCAGGTAAGCTCGTTTTATTCCAGCGCTAAAAAAAGAAGCGTCATCCGCTTCTTTTTCACTCTACTATATCTTCGTCACACCACGTAAACACCACATCTAGAATACGATTACCGATACGTACGCGTTTATTCCATTTACCTGTTTGGATCTGATGTTGCAATTCTGCTTTCATCTTTTCCGTCCAGTCGTGAATCGTTTCACTACCGTCGTACGGATATACGCTCGGAAACTCTTTCTGCAGTAGATGCAAGCTCTCTGCATCAAAATGAAAATGGAAGAAGTAGTTTGCTGTAAGCGATGGTTCTTGCAATCGTAAAAAATGATCATCAATTTGCTTTCTATTTCGATAGAAAGTAAAGATATTCACTTTACCGCTAGTAATTTGGTCAATTTGAATTTCGTGCTTCTCTATAATCACGTCTTCTCCACCTCGTTGTATACTATCTTTAGTATATATGTCTTTTGCAACAAAGTTAACCATTTTCGCGCGAAATTCATTTCCTTCATTATATTACCTGTACCTCCATATGCAATCAGAATAAATAAAACAAAGTTGAAGGGGAGCGATCACATGTATTTCGGAAGCAAAGGTTGGTATGTAAAAGAACTTAAAAAATTAGGTATCCGTACTTATGAAGGTAAAAAACTAGAATCGTATCGTACGCATGTGTTGTCTAGTTTACTTGAGAGAATGAAGAGAGCTTCGGCTTAATAGAATAGCAAGAAGTAAACCTGAATATTGGTAAATGATAAAAAACACCTCCTAAATTCGCATACTAAGTATGCAAATTAAATGGAGGTGTTTTTATCAGTCTCACTTTTTCAGGGGCGCTTCAGTTTTCATAAAATATTTTTTGTTTCCGTTGAAACGGATAAGTTTTAATCTCAGCTGTATCTAAATTTTCATTGAATAAATGAATAGCTATAATTTGTCTACAATCGTAAGTATGGTAATAATATGTTCCAGATTCCATACACATTGCACTCGTATAGATGGTATTATCTAATGTTCCGTCTTCTGTTATTACTGCCCCTTTAGGAACCTCACAATTTGATAAGATATGAAAAATAGCCGATATCCCCTCTTCTTCGTTCTCTATACCTTGAATGTTTTGTTTGCCATATGCTGCCCGTACAAATCTTGATGGCGGGGTAAAATCTCCAGGAAGTCCCATCGTTCCTGAACCTTGGCCAAAAGCACTTAATGGTACATCTCCCCACTCCGTTGGCGCAAATGGCTGCGATTTAAGTCCAATATATTGTCTTAAATTTTGTAAATGCCAATTAAACTCCGGACTATTAGTCATCACTCCTAATGGATTGTCATACATTTTTAGTCCATCAGTTGTCGGCTCAAGTACAATACAATCTCCCCATTTATCTGCTAAAATCCAATGTAGCGGTGGGGTAATTCCTAAAACTGGTAATGGTATATCTATAAGGGAAATGTTATCAACAGATTTTTTTAACTCTTCAACAGAATTAAATTGCGTGAGGCTCCAAGCCACAAAATCAAATGGCGCTAAATTCGTTTTATGGTTATCTATACTGTTACTATAAGTAGCGAATCCCGGGAAATAGAGAGTGGCACACGTCATACCAGCTTCATTTACTCCGTCCGCCATAATGACCCTTCCTTCATGATTAATTCCCATTCCGACAACAGCCTTTTTCGCTCGGATAGTTTCACCAGTTATATTGTTCCACTGATAACGCCGAGGAATGATTATTACTTCCTGATTCATATCTAATGTGAAATCCATTGTTCTCGCAAAAAGATGTTGGAAATTTTTAGTTTGTAACGTCAAACTAGTACACATGAAGAAATCCCCCCATTTTATAGTTATATACACATTTTATAAAATTCTGATAAATACGTAAATTAAAAACCCTATTTATCACTAACAAAGTAACCACCCAAACTAAAAATGCTATAATAAACCCAATCAAACTAAGGGGGCAAATTACTTTGCTTGGAACATGCATTCAATTTCATAAGTTTGGCAATCCAAAAGACGTATTACAAGTTGAATATAAAAATATAGAACCACTGAAAGATAATGAAGTTTTCGTCCGTATGCTAGTTAGACCGATTAATCCATCTGACTTAATTCCCATCACAGGAGCATACGCTCATAGAATTCCTTTACCTAACATACCTGGCTATGAAGGTGTTGGTATTGTAGAAAATGTTGGCGCTTTTGTTTCTCGAGAGCTTATCGGTAAACGAGTGTTACCTTTACGCGGGGAAGGTACTTGGCAAGAATATGTGAAGACATCAGCTGATTTTGTAGTCCCTATTCCTGATTCCATTGATGATTTCACAGCGGCACAAATGTATATTAATCCCCTTACGGCGTGGGTTACTTGTACAGAAACGTTAAACTTACAGCGTAATGACGTTTTATTAGTGAATGCTTGTGGGTCCGCTATTGGACATCTATTTGCGCAGTTATCCCAAATTTTAAATTTCCGATTAATTGCCGTTACAAGAAATAATAAGCATACAGAAGAATTACTGCGCCTTGGTGCTGCATATGTAGTTGATACTTCCACTGCTCCGCTTTATGAAACCGTTATGGAATTAACAAACGGGATTGGTGCGGATGCTGCGATTGATTCTATCGGAGGACCGGATGGAAATGAATTAGCTTTCTCCTTACGTCCAAACGGGCATTTTTTAACGATCGGTCTTCTATCAGGAATACAAGTGAACTGGGCCGAGATTGTCACGAAAGCAAAAGTACACGCAAACATATTTCATTTACGACATTGGAATAAAAATGTGTCAGCATATAAATGGCAGGAGACGTTTCGTCACTTAATTCGTCTAGTAGAAAATGAGCAATTACGTTTTATGAAAGTCCATTCTACATATGACTTAGCGGATGTGAAAACGGCGGTTGATGTTGTGCAATCTGCGGAGAAAACGAAAGGGAAAGTTTTTTTGACGGGTTACTGACTACAATTGAAGGAGTCTTTTTGATTGGCCATTTAAATAGACTAGATAGTACGTTTAGGAACACCTAATTGTAAGTATCTGGTATAATCCTATTAAAAGGTGAAAGGAGATTTTCACATGTGGCTAATCACGGCAATCGCGCCTGTTGTAATAGTTGGTGGAATTGTAGTATTTGTAATTAAAAGATTGGAACATAAATATAAGAACGGAAAATTAGGTAAGAAAAAATCTCAAAAAGCTCAACTGTTATTAGATAGTTTCATACCTATGGGAATGCTTGTCGGCTGTATGATTGGTTTGATTTCCGGTATGTTTTCCCCAGATTTCTCACTGTTTTCCATTAGTTTAGGGTCTGGAATAGGCTATTTATTTGGTTATTTCGCCTATGAAATTTATAGCAAGACAGGCAACAATTTTTCATAATCCAAAAAGAATAAGCGGAACAGTACATAATCGTCATATAAAATATGTACTGTCCTTTATTGTTGCATCAACATTATCACCTTACCTTTCGCCTACTATACACCTTTTTTATTGACTTTCCTCTCCTCCCTCTTTTGTATATCCACTTTTTTATTTTCATTGGATCTATACCCATAGTAAAGTAGAGCACATGTAATAACTGAACCTACAATATATCCTAAAAAACACCCTAACCAAAACATAATGTAACCGCCTCTATTCATTATAAATTTTATGTAATACAACCCTTTACATGCTCAATCGTTTATTTCTATAAACTATACACTCTCGTTAAACAAATATAAAGATTGCTGTATTTCTTACTTTTCTCCTTGAAAACGATATATACTATATTTGAAATAAGCGGGTGCGTCTGCTTAGTATCTAAATTCCCGTGCAATACCCCCAATCCTAGCATCTTTTACAATAACGTTTTGCTTATTTTTTGTACTTATAATACGCCATCAACTCTTCTTCATTTTAACTTTAATCATGAAACAAAAAAATCCCCTCAAAGCATGAACTTTAAGGGGGAGCCTGTTTTTTATTTACTTATATACGTACAGCTGTACCACTTACAGCAACCATTAACATTCCATCACGAACAACTTCGTAATCTACGTCAATACCAACGATAGCGTTCGCACCTTTTTGTTTTGCAAGTTCTTTCATTTCATCCATTGCGATATCACGAGCTTCTTTTAGCTTGCTTTCGTAAGAACCAGCACGACCACCGACAACATCACGAACGGAAGCGAATAAATCGCGGACAATATTTGCACCCATAATAGCTTCACCATTTACAATATCGATATACTCAATAATTTCTTTACCTTGAATTCCAGACGTTGTTGTTACAATCATGACTGACACTCTCCTAATAAGTTGTAGTTTTTTAATGCGCTTTCTTATGTCTTTATTATGACACAGAAAAAATATCTAATCTATTGAATTACCTTACAGGAGTGTGACAATTTTGTAAGAATAAAACCCCCATTATGTTCAATAAAGCGCTTTAACATTAGGATACATAAACGAGTCTCTATTTTCTTTCCAATCCTTTTCTACTTCTTTAAAAGTTGGTCGCCCTAATTCTTTATTATTTTCATGTTTACTAAACCATTTTTTCACATACTGATCTCCATTTTTACTTTGAACTGTGCAAAGGAAACTATTGCTACTATCCTTTAATATTTTTACAATCACGAATAGACACCTCTTCCCTTCTCAATATCATAATAGGACTTGATCTTTTACTATAAGCCCTTCCTCTCTTATAGTCATACGACTCCTCGGCCGCGCCAAAGTTGTAAGATCAAAAACGATATTCACTTTGTTTACATTTTATTTAAAGAAATCAGAGTTATAGGCATTATGCTTATCAAATATTTTATAGATTTCTAACTTATCATCTAATTTTGCATCTACTAAAATTAATATATTTCCATCGTAAATATATTCTTCATACTTTTTAGCATGGTCTTCAGGGATTCCTAAGCCGATAAATGCTCCTATTAAACTTCCAGCTCCTCCGCCAATACCAGCTCCTCCAATAGCTGCTGCGATTGGTCCTGCTGCTACAATTGGACCCATTCCAGAAACGGCAAGTATACCAAGACCTGTTAATAAACCACCGAGTCCGCCTGCTACTCCTCCAGCTACAAGCCCTGTCGCTGAAAAGATATCTGCTTTATGTGCAGTTTCGCTATTCACTTTTTCACCCGATTTTTCTTCCAGATGTTCAATTTCCTTTTGATCTTTCGCAATAGCTGAAATGTTATCTGCTGAGTATCCTTTTTCATTTAATTCATTAATAACGAGTGCCGCATCATCAATTGTTCTAAAAACACCTACTATTTTTCTATCTACATTCATAACTATTAACCTCCTAAAGTTTTATATAATGTATCTTTATTTTTCTTCATTTCTGTATACACTAATCTTTTTATTAACATAACCATTTACGAAAAAAGCGAATAGTAAAAGCACTACAAGTGA
>NZ_JBNLYE010000058.1:0-20545 GCF_050172095.1 Bacillus sp. GMs2/2 | reverse complement strand
AAATGGCGGTCCCGACCGGGGTCGAACCGGCGATCTCCTGCGTGACAGGCAGGCATGTTAACCACTACACCACGGGACCATTTGGTTGCGGGGACAGGATTTGAACCTGCGACCTTCGGGTTATGAGCCCGACGAGCTACCGTGCTGCTCCACCCCGCGACAATACTATTCATATAAAATTATATGGTGGAGGATGACGGGATCGAACCGCCGACCCCCTGCTTGTAAGGCAGGTGCTCTCCCAGCTGAGCTAATCCTCCAAAAGTGGTGACCCGTACGGGATTCGAACCCGTGTTACCGCCGTGAAAGGGCGGTGTCTTAACCACTTGACCAACGGGCCAATATGTATGGCAGAGAAGAAGGGATTCGAACCCTCGCACCGCGTTAGCGATCTACTCCCTTAGCAGGGGAGCCCCTTGAGCCACTTGGGTACTTCTCTGTATGGCTCCGCAGGTAGGACTCGAACCTACGACCGATCGGTTAACAGCCGATAGCTCTACCACTGAGCTACTGCGGAATAATGAAGACAATTTGTATCTTATAAAAATTCTCTCTGTAAGTCAAGAAGTTTTTAACAACATCTTGTTCAAACGTGACATGTTTATAATATACTGGATTGCGTTTTTACTGTCAAGATTTTTTCGATATCGGTTTGAGTTTCCCTTTACACTTTCCACAGACATATCTTTTTGTATTTATTTGACGCCTTCTTACATATTGAAGTGAACACTCCATACATTCATACTTATAAATCTTTTTTTCCTTCTCTTCATTAATCATTTGTTTACAAAAACGTGGTGCATCAACTTTCTTTAACAACTCACGAAATTCCCTGTCCCTGTGCTTATACCCTCTTCCTGCAATATGTAAGTGATAATGACAAAGCTCATGTTTAATAATCCCGACTAACTCTTCTTCACCATACACTTCGTAATATCGATAATTCAGTTCGATATTATGACTCTTCAATAAATAACGCCCACCAGTTGTACGTAATCTATTATTAAACACTGCTTTATGTAAGAACGGTACCTCAAAGTATTGTAGTGACACTTCTTCCACTAGTCGCTGAATTTCTTGCTCATCCACTCTCATTCCTCCTAAACAAAAAAATATTTTTACACTTTTCTCCCTTCTTATACATATATTAGATAGTACATATACCCATCCTCATGTAAGAAACGTGGTTTCTAAAAACAAAACATGAATAGAAATCCACTCACCAACCTCTCATCAATAGCATTTTAGATTTTTGAGAGCAGGATTAAACAAGGAGGGATTCCTATGCCTACGTGGCTAAAAAAACAAATGCAACGTGCATATTTCGAAAAAAACCGGTATCAAATTAAATTATTAAATGAATGCTGGTTTTATTATAGCAAAATACATCAAAGCTCATAATCCATTACACTTTTTATTCCATAAAAAAAGAGCAGTTTCGTCTGCTCTCTTCTCTTACTATTCAATCGGCAACATAGATAGTGCAACGCGTCCTTTTTTTGTATCAATATCATCTACCCATACTTTTACAATTTTCCCTACTGACACAACATCTAACGGATGCTTTACAAACTGTTTGCTAAGTTTAGAAATATGTACTAAACCATCTTGCTTTACGCCAACATCAACAAAAGCACCAAAATCAACAACGTTACGAACTGTTCCTTCTAGTTCCATACCACGTTTTAAATCTTCTAATTTCAAAATCCCTTTTTTCAGAAGTGGTTTAGGCAACTCATCCCTCATATCTCTTTCTGGACTAATAAGCGCATCTATAATATCAACTAACGTCGGCTCCCCAACTCCTGTTTCTTGAGATAACTTAGAAATCTCTACTTCTTCCAATCTCTTTTGTAATTGCGGTTGTCCTACGTCATCTATCGATAACCCTAGACTCTTCAATAACAATTCAACATTTTTATATTGCTCTGGATGAATACCTGTTCGATCTAATGGATTCGCTCCTTCTAGTATACGTAAGAAACCTATACATTGTTCATACGTCTTTGCACCTAAACGCGGGATTTTCTTTAATTCCGTGCGCTTTGTGAATTTCCCATCTTCTTCTCTCTTTGCCACAATATTTTTCGCAACAGTTTTCGATAAACCTGAAACATATTGTAACAATGCAACCGAAGCCGTATTTACATTAACCCCAACTTGGTTAACAGCTGTTTCTACTACAAATGTTAATGACTCATTCAGTCTCTTTTGAGATACATCATGTTGGTATTGTCCAACCCCAACTGATTTAGGATCAATTTTCACAAGTTCAGCAAGTGGATCTTGCAGACGTCTTCCAATAGAAACGGCACTTCTCTCTTCAACTTGTAAATTTGGGAATTCCTCACGAGCTAAATCAGAAGCTGAATATACACTAGCACCCGCTTCATTTACAATAATATAAAAGACATCTCGGTTCACACTTTGCAATACATCTACTATAAACTCTTCTGTTTCTCTAGATGCTGTCCCATTACCAATTGCAATCATTTCAACTTGATATTTATCTATAATAGAAAGAACTTTCGTTTTTGCATCATCATATTTACGAACAGGTGGATGCGGATAAATAACATCGATATGTAGTACTTTCCCCGTATCATCTACTACAGACAATTTACAACCAGTTCTATATGCCGGATCTACCGCTAGCACGACTTTCCCTTTCATCGGAGGTTGTAATAATAAGTTACGTAAGTTCTCAGAGAAAATATGTATCGCTTGTTCTTCAGCTGTTTCTGTTAATTCTTTACGAATTTCTCTTTCGATTGAAGATTGAATTAATCGTTTATAACCATCTTCAATCGCTAATTGTACATAATGTGCACTTTTCGAATCGTTATCACGAATTACTTTCTTATTTAAGAAAGTTACTATCTCATCTACTGGCGGAACAACAGCAACTCTCAATATATCTTCTTTCTCGCCACGATTCATTGCTAATACACGATGTGGTACTACTTTTTGCAATGGTTCTTCATAACTGTAATACATTTCATATATATTCTTTTCATCTTTTTCTTCATCTTTCACGGACGAAGACATAACACCTTTTCTAAAAGTAACATTTCGAATCCAACTACGATACGCAGCTTCATCTGAAACCATTTCTGCAATAATGTCTTGTGCACCTTGTAAAGCTTCTTCTGCAGATTGCACTTCTTTCTCTACATTAATAAATTCCACTGCCTTTTTAGCCGGATCTTCTTTTTTATATAACAATAACCATTCAGCTAATGGTTCTAATCCCTTTTCTTTAGCGATTGTCGCTTTCGTTCTTCTTTTCTCTTTATATGGACGATATAGATCTTCTACTTCTTGCAACTTTGTAGCTTTAACAATTTGCTGTCGTAGCTCTTCTGTCAGTTTCCCCTTCTCATCAATAAGACGAAGAACTTCTTCCTTCCTATCTTCAAGTTGCATCATATATTGCCATCTCTCTAAAATCGTACGAATTTGCACCTCATCTAAAGAGCCTGTCCATTCTTTTCGGTAACGAGCAATAAATGGAACTGTGTTACCTTCTTCTGTTAATTGAATAACATGACGAACTTGCTTTTCGGTAAAGCCTAATTCTTTCACTAACATTTTCATTAACGCTTGTCGATTATCTACCATTTCCATATACAACCGTAACCTCCTCTATAATAAAAAAAGTTGCCCTTCAAAGAGAGCAACTTAAACTGCCGATTTAAAAATCTATTAGTCCTAAACTAATTTGTAACGCTTCATCTACACGACTCATCATCACTTCATCCAAATGAGTGATTTTGTCCGTTAAGCGTTGCTTATCGATTGTTCGAATCTGCTCAAGTAAAATAACAGAATCTCTCTCAAAACCATACTTTTTCGCATCAATTTCCACATGAGTGGGTAATTTCGCTTTTTGAATCTGTGCAGTAATAGCCGCTACAATCACCGTTGGACTAAAACGATTTCCGATGTCATTTTGAATGACAAGAACCGGACGAACGCCTCCTTGCTCAGAACCAACAACTGGGGAAAGGTCTGCAAAATACACGTCGCCGCGTTTTACAATCAAAATATTACCCCCCGCTAACTAAGCGTTCTACTGTATGAGCTGCTTCATACTCTGCTAAGAAAGCTTCAGATGCAATACCAAGATTAATTTTTCCCATTTCAATGTACCCACGTCGCATTGATTCATGTTGGTAGCGTTTCTTCGTCTTATGTTGACGCAATAACAATTGTGTTGCCTGGCAAATTAGTTCATGGCGATTCTTATTCTCTTGTTTTCCAATTCCGTCCAATTCCGTTACCATTTGCTTTGGCAACCGAACCACGATTTCAGTAGTTACACTTGATTCGGACACAAAAATACACCTCCACCGTCAACTACACACCCAAATATATATATGACACCTATTGTAATAATACCATTGTATGGAGCCTGTTGCAAAGACTTCCTTATTCCTTGCTTATGTTTTCCAATTCACAAACAAAACATTCATCTTCTTAAATTTTTTATCTCATACCTAACTCAAAACAATAGAACCCCTCTTCAAAACTTACGTGCAACTTATATAAAAAATGATTATAAGTAAAAAGCTTCTCATCAAAAAGAGCTTATTATCCAGCAATGAACAGTCACTCCAATGACAAGAAGCAATCATACTACCTTCTATATATTGTTCAAGTAATTAATTATCTCTACAACCTTACCATTCCGTATAAATATTCTTGGCACACGGAAACTGATCGTTGCAATAATTTCATAATTAATAGTCCCTGAGTATTCCGCAACCTCTGTAGCGCTAATATACTCATCTCCTTGCCTTCCAATAAGCGTAACTTTCGTACCAAGTGGCACTTCACAAGGAAGATGAATCATGAACTGATCCATTGTTACTCGCCCTACAATCGGTACCCTTTTACCATTTATAAGCACTTCAAATCCTTGTAACCTTCTAAGCCACCCATCTGCATAGCCAATCGCTACAGTCGCAATCCATTCTTCAGTTTTCGTTCGATAGGTGACGTTATAACTAATTCCATCACCTTTAATTACCTGTTTAATATGAGCGACTTTCGTATGAAGTGATAGCGCCGGTTCTAATTCAAATGGTAAAAAAGGACGTATTTCTACAGAAGGAGATAATCCATACATTGCAATCCCAATTCGCACCGCATTAAATGTAATCCCTTGAAAACGTAACGTCGCAGCACTATTAGCTGTATGAACAAACTTAGGATCCACTCCGAATTCTTTCAACCAACTTAACTGCTCCAAGAACGTGTTATATTGCTTATCAAAATACGAAGTCTCAACCTCATCTGCCGTTGCAAAATGCGTGTATACTCCTTCTAACTCTAAAAACGGTGCACCCTCTAAACTCTTTAAAAATTCTTTTAGCTCTTTTCTTTCACGTATTCCAATTCTCCCCATACCACTATCAAAGTTAATATGGAATTTCATTACAGATGAACCATCCCAAAGTTTAATTGCTTCTTCCACCCATTCTTTTTGAAAAACAGTTAGCGCTACATCATTTTCAGCAGCTACATTTACATCACGCGGCGGCGAGGGACCTAACACTAAAATCGGTTCAGTAATACCAGCCCTCCGAAGCACTAAAGCTTCATCTAAAAAAGCAACAGCTAACCTTGTTGCACCTGCTTCTAATGCCGTTTTAGCCACCGGTACATAATCGTGCCCATATGCGTTTGCTTTAACTACAGCAAAAATCTCTACATTACTTGGGATGAACTCTTTAATATGTGTAACGTTGTTATAAATGGCATCTAAATCCACTTCCACCCAAGTGTCACGGTAAAATGGTGCTTCTTCCATAAATACACTTCCTTATACACGATATGCGAAGCTTATTCTTTTATATGCTTCTTTTATGAAATCCACCTTCAAACTAAGAAAAGACGTGGTGCACATATATCACCACGTCTAAGAAGTTTACTTCACCTGCTTCGCTGTAACTGAACGAGCAACCATTAACAGCTCCTTCGGCTCTAAACCTTTAGACACGAGCATATATTCTACTCCGTTATGCGACCACGTTACAGAGTCTTTCGTTAATGCACCAATCGTAAACCCAAGATCAACTGGTTCTCCACTTACACTTACCGCTGATGACGCCTCTGCAACTTTTGCCTTTTCTTGTATTAAAGTAAAGGATTTCTTATTTCCAGTGTATGTGAGTATCGCACGCTTGCCACTGTCTGTCTTCAACTCTTTTTCATCTTGCAGAGTCATACCTTGTGGTGTATCAAGTGGATACAAAATAGCAAACGGTTTGTCTTCTTTCGCTGTTGTTTGAACATCTACCTGTGCTCTAGACATATTTTGTTTCGTATCAAATGCACCTTTATCAAATTTCGCATCGAATTTCACTTTAGAGAAATCTACTTTCACAAGAACATTTTGATCATTATCCATTAACTTCACTGAAACTGGAGTCAAGTCGCTCTTATTCAATGTAATCTCTTGTCTCGGCAACATATTTTGATGTTGATAGTTTGTTTTTGTTTTAAAAATATAATACTTATCTGTTTTCTCAAAAGTAAGGTTTTTCTTGTCCTGCAAAATATCTCTTACAAGTGATTCATATAAATAAGCCTGGCTACTATTTTGCGGCCAATCACTTTGAAAACGGAAGCTCTTATTAAGTGCTGGCGTTAATACAAATACACCTTCTTCATTTCTCAAAATAATTTGGCTCTGATCTTTTTTTGCATTCTTTAAATTCACACGATAAAAAGACGGTTCCTTATGCCAAATCTCTACGTTATACTCTTGAGGCTCATTGCCTGTTTTAATAGATAATTTTGCCTCAGCTTGATAACTTTTCATCCCTTTTACTTTTGATTCTAAATCTCTCACGACATCATCTTGCTTCTTTTCCACACAACCCGCCAACACAAAAACGGTCAACAAACCGACAAGAACTAAAAACAGACGCCTTTTCATCAATTCAGCCCCTTTGCCCCTATAAATGAATGGAAGATGTACCTTCCTTATCGCTACCTCAAATATATGAGACAAAGATATAAAATATGCAGACTAGCGTGACGAGCTTTCTAAAACAACTTGAGCAACAGCAAATTCCTTACTATGACTAATTGATAAATGAACAATATACTCTGTACTTGTAATCAGAATTGGCTTACCTCTTTCATCATTTTTCACTTCAATATCTAAAAAACTCACTTCTTTTCCGATACCAGTACCTACAGCTTTTGAATACGCCTCTTTCGCTGCAAACCTTCCAGCTACAAACTCTGTAAGGCGACTTCCTTTCAGCTCCATAGCAACATTACGTTCATTTTCCGTTAAAATACGTTCCATAAATTTAAGCTTTCCATCTAGCATTTTTTCAATACGATTTAATTCAATAATATCGATACCAATCCCTATAATCATTTCGAAATCCCCTTCTTCTATTTAACTTTCTTCTTTCATATTGATAAGAATAACAGAGAATCTTTCTGATGCAAAAGGGGTGAAAGTAACCGTATGCTAATAAAATCCACTCATATTTCTTTACAACCGACTATTCTTACCTTACTTCTTATTCATTTAGTCATGATGATATTAGGCGACTTTTTTCTCTTACCACTGGCAGCCTCTAATGAATATATCGCTAAAGGAGAATGGTGGCGTGTCATAACTTCTCTTCTCGTACACGTAGACTTACAACATTTTCTTTCTAATAGTATTTTTTTGTTCGCTCTTGGTTCTTCTATCGAAAAGCAACTCGGACACTTTTCTTTTTTTATTCTATTTTTTCTCTCTGGAATTTCTGGAAATATTTCTTCTTATATTATTATGCCGCTTGAATATATTCACGCAGGTGCATCAGGTGGTATTTTCGGACTATTAGGTGCACAGTTATTTTTATTGTACAATCGATACCGCTCTTCAAAACCAAAAGAAATTGCCATTTTCTCAATTATGATTCTTCTATTACTACTATTTACTTTCTTTAACCCTTCTGCCAATCCGATCAGTCATTTAACAGGTTTAATAACCGGTGGCATTTTAACCCCTTTTTTAACCAAAAAAAACGATGGTGCAAAGCTTATTTAATATAAAAGCTTGCACCATCAATAATTTCTACATCTACTTGTTCACTTAAATCTCTCATTAATTGAAATAAAGACTCATCCTTCATCTTCGCCTCAATCATACAATCAATTTGCGGAACACTTCCCTTTATCCTTCTTAAAAAAGATAAAAATGCCTCTACATTAATATAATCTGCATGAGCTCTTGGATCTTTTCCCTCTCTAGGGCTAGAGATATGCATTTTAACCGGCAACAAAGACGTTTCCCACGTATGAACGACACGTGCCCAATCTTCATACCAATCTTCTTGCTCATTATTCATCATATGGTGATGCAAGTCAAATACGACGGGAATATCTAATTTTTCTCCTAAATATAATGTTTCCTCTAACGTAAAGGTTGTATCATCATTTTCTAATATAATCATTTCTTGAATACCCCTTGGGACATTCGACCAATTCTCTATAAAGCGCTCTAATGCAAGTTCTTTATCTTTATATCCTCCTCCAACATGCAGTACACATCGTTGCTTATGTTCAATCCCCATACCTTTTAATAATTTTTTGTGCATCTGCAATGTTTTTACAGATTGTTTAAAAACACTCTCCTCAGGTGAATTTAGTACAACAAAATGATCTGGATGGAAATCAATTCTCATATTCATATGAACTGCATATTCACCTAGTTTTTTTAAATTTTCTTTTAAAGGACGAATATAGTTCCACTCTAGCAATTCCTCATGATTCGCTAAAGGAATGAGCTTTGAACTGAGCCGAAAGAAAGATATGTCATGCCCTTTATTATGCTTTAATAAACGTAAACAATTTTCTAAATTGGAATTAGCAATTCTTTCAAGTTTACGAATTGCAGCAGCACGATCATCTAATTTCTGAAACTGTGCATACGTCATCGTTTGAGATGGAGATGCATTCTTCAAATGTACACTCATCGCAACGTAACCAAGCCTTACAAGCATATAACAGCCCCTTTTCTATCATAACTATTATGTAGTATGCACAATTATAGAAATAAAAAAAGAGAATGCCCGCAAAGGGCATTCTCTTTTTTTTATTAAGCTTGTGGACGGCTATGATGTTTTCTTTCGCCGCGTCCATTTGAAGAACCAGGGCGACCTTGGCCTTCACCTCTACGACCACGACTACCACCATCACGATTACGATCGCGGTTACCATCACGATTGCGATCACGGTTTCCGTCACGATTACGTCCATCACGGTTACGGTCACGGTTACGTCCATCGCCACCGCCGCGTGCATCACGACTACGATTACGGTTACCATCACGGTATCCGCCTCCGTTACCGCCGCGTTTTTTAGAACCGCCGCCTCTTGAAACAACAGGTGGTTCTGATGTTAAAGCGATCGGAGTTGTATCCGGCTCTTTAGTCATCATTTTTAAAGCAGCAGCTACTACTGTTACAGAGTCATTTTCTTCTAACATTTCTTCTGCAATACGCTTGTAGTATGCTAAGTTTTCATTTTCAATTGTGCTTTGAAGCTTTTCAGCGATTAAACGTTGTTGACCTTCTAATGCCTCGTCAAGTGTCGGTGCATCCATGCGGTCCATTTTACGTTTTGTTGTACGCTCGATATTTTTTAATTGTCCTGATTCACGTGGTGTTACAAATAGCATTGCAATACCTTTTTTACCTGCACGACCAGTACGACCGATACGGTGAACGTATGATTCTGGATCTTGTGGAATATCGAAGTTATATACGTGCGTTACGCCTGAAATATCAAGACCACGTGCAGCAACGTCTGTTGCAACAAGAACTTCAATAGAACCTTCTTTAAATTTACGTAATACAGACATACGTTTCGCCTGAGTTAAATCACCATGAATACCTTCTGCAGCATAACCACGTAAGTTTAATGCTTCTGATAATTCATCAACACGGCGCTTTGTACGACCGAATACGATTGCAAGCTCTGGAGATTGAATATCTAATAAGCGTGTTAACACGTCAAACTTTTTCTTTTCTTGCACTTCTAAATAGAACTGCTGAATGTTTGGCATTGTTACTTCTTTTGCTTTTACTTTAATGTGTTGAGGCTCAGTCATGAAACGCTCAGCAATACGGCGGATTGGATCCGGCATTGTCGCTGAGAATAGTAATGTTTGATGTGTTTCTGGCACATCTGTTAAAATTGCTTCAATGTCTTCAATGAAGCCCATGTTTAACATTTCATCCGCTTCGTCAAGAACAACTGTCTCTACGTTTTGCAGACGAAGTGTTTTACGGTTAATATGATCTAAAATACGACCCGGCGTACCAACAATAATGTGTGGGTGTTTTTTTAGAGCACGAATTTGGCGGTTAATATCTTGACCACCATAAATTGGTAAAATGCGAACACGTTTATGCTTACCAATTTTGTATAATTCTTCTCCAACTTGAATTGCTAATTCACGCGTTGGCGCGATAACAATACCTTGAACCGATTCTTTATGTGTATCCACTTTATCTAATAGTGGTAATCCGAATGCTGCTGTTTTCCCTGTACCTGTTTGCGCTTGCCCAATAATATCTTTACCTTGCAATGCATGTGGAATTGTTTCAGCTTGAATTGGTGTAGCCTCTTCAAAGCCCATACTTTCAACAGATTGCAGTAAAGAATCACTTAATCCTAATTCTCGAAATGTTGTCAATGTTACTTCTCCTTTTCTATCCTATACTTATCATTTAAAAAAAGGCGTTTTCCGAATTTGCGGAAAAGCCCTTTTCCTGAATGCTCACGTATATAAACGGGCGTATATTCTTCACGAAAATACTTCTAAACGTTATTACACTTTATCAATTATAAGTTTTGTATGTGTAAAAAGCAAACCCAACTGTTACCTTATTTTCATATTCAGAGTTTTTTTCTTCACTTTTATTTTTTTATATTTACTGTAAGCGCTTATTATAAGTTTCTTCTATTTTCGTAACTATCATCCCTATTTATATACACCAATTATTTCAACATCGTAATTACTTCTTCTAATTTCATACCGCGAGATGCTTTTATTAATACAACATCTTTCACATCGACTACTGCTTGTAAATCTTTTACTAACTCTTCTTTATTATCATACGCCTTTACACGTTCATTAGGGAAATTAATTTTCGCTCCTTCAGCAATTTGAGCCCCTAATCTACCGTATGTGAATACATGCGAGATTTTTGCTGGATCGATTAATTTTCCTACCTCATAATGGAACTGTACTTCTTGATCTCCAAGTTCTAACATATCACCGAGCACAACGATTTTTTTAGCAAAACCATCTAAACCATTCATTAAATGGAATGCTGCTTCCATAGCCGTCGGACTTGCATTATAAGCATCGTTGATAATTGTTAAACCACTATTTGTTTTCACAATTTCCATACGCATGCCCGTCATTTGAAGTGTTACTAAACCTTCTTTCATCTCTTCCCACGTTACACCAAAATGTTTCGCAATTGCCATTGAAGCAAGTGTATTATACACATTATGTTTTCCTAACACCGGTAAGTAGAATGAAATATTTTCATCTCTATTCATTTTGAAATGTGTCCCAGTTGCTTGTAATGTTACAGTCGTTGGATAATAATCGTTTGCTCTTGCATCACCAAACGTAACCGTTTCTGTTGCTAAATTCATTTCAGGAACACGATTCGTTAATAAAGGCTCATCTCCGTTATATACGAACACGCCACCTTCTTGTAACCCTGTAACAATTTCTAATTTCGCTTCAGCAATTGCCTCACGAGATCCTAAATCCATTAAATGTGCCTCACCAATATTCGTAATGATAGCTGCATTAGGACGAGCTAACTTAGATAAGAATTCAATTTCGCCTCGGCTTGACATACCCATCTCTAATACTGCTACTTCTGTAGTTTCTTCTAAGTTTAAAATGGTAAGAGGTAATCCGATATGGTTATTGAAGTTCCCTTCTGTTTTTTGCACTTTGAATTTAGTCGCAAGAAGACTTGTTACAATATCTTTCGTAGATGTTTTACCGTTACTACCCGTTACACCTACAACTTTAACATCCAATTGATCACGATAGTTTTTCGCTAACATTTGCAATGCGGATAGCGTGTCTTCCACAAAAATAACCGGAAGATTCTCAGGTGGATTCGCTACATCTTTCATCCATAATGTAGCCACAGCTCCATTTTCAACAGCTTTATCTACAAAAGCATGTCCATCAAAGCGCTCCCCTTGAATCGGAACATACAAGTTTCCTTTTTCAATTTTTCTTGTATCAATAGACACGCCTTGAATAGTAATTCCCTCATATTGCTCTGCTAATCCAGTACCATTTACCATCTGTTCCACTTGCTTTAACATTCGCTTTATCATATAGAAACGCTCCTTACATAGAGGAAGCACTATTCCTACGAATAGTGCTTCCTCCTTTTTTGTTAGATTGTATATTTAATTTTTTGTTTTTCTTCGTGACGTTCAATCGCTAAACGAATTAGCTCTTCGATTAATTCTGGATACGGTAACCCAGTATGTTGCCATAATAGAGGGAACATACTGAACGGTGTAAATCCTGGCATTGTGTTTACTTCGTTAATATACACTTCTCCATCTTTCGTTAAGAAGAAATCAGCTCGCGTTAAACCTGCACCGTCTAATGATTGGAATGCAATAATTGCATCACGCTTAATTACATTAGATTCTTCTTCTGTCATTTCGGCTCATCATTACCTAGTACCCCAACTTCTACTTCACGACCTACAATATTTTCTTCTACAATAATTTTGCGATCAAATTGGAATGCCTCTACAAATGCATCCTCAAGTTCTTCACGATTTTTACACTTATTAATACCAACACTTGAACCAAGGTTCGCTGGTTTTACGAAGCAAGGATATCCTAACTTATCTTCTACTTTAGAATAAGCTGCCTCACGATTTTTTTCCCATGCACTACGAATGAAGGATGCATATTTTGCTTGTTTTAAACCAGCCTCTGCAAAGATGTTTTTCATAACAACTTTATCCATACCAGCAGATGATGCTAGAACACCATTTCCTACATAAGGGATATTCATTAATTCTAATAGTCCTTGAACCGTTCCATCTTCACCGTTTGGTCCATGTAGTAATGGGAAAATAACGTCAATAGCATTATCCTCAGAAGCTGCAGATGGGATAATTTCTGTACTTAATGATAACGGAGAAATCGCATTTTCTGCACCGCTCATTTTTAAAGCTTCAACATCTGTTACTTCGCCTTCAATACGCTCACCGCGTACCCATTGACCTTGTTCTGTAATATAAATTGGATGAATCTCGAATTTATCTTGATTTAACGCTTTAATAGCAGCAAGAGCCGTCTGTAGCGAAACTTGATGCTCAGCTGATTTTCCACCATATAATAAACCTAATTTAATTTTCGTCAATGAAATCACCCTAACCAATTGTTTTCATTTTTCTATTTTAGCACTTTTTATAAAAATAGGTAGTTCCTATTTGAAATAAAATGTAACTTCCATAAATAATTAAATAACATCACTTATTGGTTTTTCATTTCATTTTCTATATAGCTACACAAAATAAAATGGCAATCTAATCTAGTTATGTACCTAAAATATGTAGAAATCCCCTTTTTTGTGTATGTCACCTATTCACTAAGAAGATTGTTTGGTTAGTGTGTCTTTTTGCCTTTGCTCCACAAGGCGATCTAAAGAAACATATACAATACCTGCAACTACACATCCTACAGCTAAAATTGTAAATAGAAAGTGACCAAGTAATCGATCTAATAAAAAACCTCCCAAAAGTGGACCAAATGCGCTTCCTGTAATCCACTGCAAACTTGCAGCTCCCATATAAGTCCCTCTCAAATGCTCAGGGGCCAAATTTGCTACAAATGTCATCTGTACAGGCGACATAATCATCTCACCTAACGTATATATAGCATAAACGAACAGTAGTGTTATTAAAATAATTGTAGCATTTGTATTAAATTCTCCAAACCACTTCGGTAACCACCCTATAAAAAATAATCCAATCCCGAATAAACATGCACCATATAACATCGTCTTCCCGACTGGTTTATCCGTAGCCCATTTTGAAATTTGAAACTGGAATAAAACAACTAATAATCCGTTTAACGCCATTAAATATGGATATGGATTATTCGTTCCAAAAATACGCTTCATTTCATTATCAAAATGTAGTGGCAACATGCCTTCCGTTTGAGAAAACCCCATCGAAATAATAATACCTGCTAATAAGTAAATCATTAATGCCTTATCTCGCATTACAATTTTCCAAACTGCCCCAGATTCCTTTTCTTTATGTTCTTCCCTATCTGTCCTTTTTGGCATCGTCTCTTGAATAAGAAGTAATACAAGTAACGCATAAAATAGCATTGTAGAAGAGGCAATAATAAACACAAGGTTCTTTGACAACACAACTACTGATGCTCCCATTATCGGACCAATCGCAGCACCTATATTGTGTCCCATTCGTAATAAACCATATGCCTCTGTTCTTTTTTCTGGTGCCGTTACATCTGCGACCATAGCTGATGCAGCTGGATGAAATAAAGAATTACTCAACCCTAAAAAAATAGATAAAATTGCATATGGAATAAATCCTTCTATAAATAGAAAACCGAGCATTAATAATGCATTACTTGCCATAGAAAATATCATAATAGGCTTTCTTCCATATATGTCAGCAATTCTCCCTCCTATAAGTGATCCAAAGCTTGCAGCAATTGGAGAAAGCGCCATAATAACCCCAACTTCCAACAACGAATCTACCTTATCTTTTAAATATAATGCAAAAAAAGGCATTAACATCATCATTGCAATTCCATTTAACGTCTCTCCAATAAATCGAATCCATACGTTACGGTCCATCTCCCTTAACTCACGCCACGTATTTTTCATCATTCCACCCCTTTAGTTAGCCAACAATTATCTTATAACAAGTTCAGAAAAATGTAAATTTTCAAATAAAAAAATCCATTCTAACAGAATTAGAATGGATTTTTTCGCTTATAAATTTGCAACATCTTCTTCTTTTTTACTATTATTTAAAGCACTATGTTTTCGGCTATATAAAAAGTAAACCGCTATACCAATAACCATCCATATCCCAAAACTAATCCACGCTGTCCCTGATAATTGAAGCATTAAGTATAAACAGAAAATCACTGTTAATGCTGGTAAAAATGGTACAAGCGGAGCCTTAAATGCCCTTGGTAAGTCTGGATGAGTTCTTCTCATTACGATTACCGCAACAGCTACAAGTGCAAATGCTGACAATGTCCCCATATTTACAAGATGTGCTAAAACATTTAAATCTATTAATCCTGAAATCAGTGCCGCAATAATCCCCGTTGTCCATGTATTTAAAAATGGCGTTTTAAATTTCGGATGAACTTTAGCAAGACGCTTCGGCAGTAAACCATCTCGGCTCATCGCATAAGAAACACGAACTTGCCCATACATCATAACCAGCATTACTGTTGTAATTCCTGTAATTGCTCCTACTGAAATTACCCCCGCTAAACCATCTTGTCCAATAAATTGAAGTGCAAAAGCAACTGGATCTGATATATTTAGCTGGCCGTATGGAACAATTCCTGTCAAAATAAGCGAAACAACGATATAAAGAACTGTACAAATTAATAACGATGCAATAATACCAATTGGTAAATCACGTTGCGGACGTTTCACTTCTTCTGCCGCTGTTGAAACTGCATCAAATCCTATAAATGCGAAGAATACTGTAGCCGCTCCAGCCATTACACCATCTAAACCAAATGGCATAAAGGGCGTCCAGTTTTCGGGTTTCACATAATTAAAACCAGCAAAGATAAAAATAAGAACAACTGCTATTTTAATAAATACCATAATGTTATTTACTCGTGCACTTTCACGAACACCCCTAGATAAAAGAACTGTCATCACTAAAATAATTAGAACTGCAGGTAGATCAATTATTCCACCCTTTCCTGTACCAGGAGCCGAGGAGAGAATAGTCGGAATGTGAATTCCAAACCCCTTTAATAAAGATTGAAAATATGCAGACCAACCGTTTGCTACAGCAGATGTAGCAAGTAAATATTCAAGCATTAAGTCCCAGCCAATTAAAAATGCGAACACTTCCCCCATCGTCGCGTATGTATACGTATACACACTGCCCGAGACAGGAACTGAAGAAGCAAATTCAGCATAACAAAATGCAGCAAAGGCACAAGCTAACGCGGCAATCGCAAATGATAATATAATAGCTGGCCCAGAATGTTTCGCTGCCACAACACCCGTTAGAACAAAAATACCAGTTCCAACAATTGCTCCGATTCCAAGCATAGTTAAATCTAGCGCACCCAATGTTCTTGCTAACGTTTTTTGCTTACTTTCATGCATTAACTTTGCAATTGGCTTCTTTTGAAAAATTTGCTTCATCTTTCACTCCTCCAAGTTTTAAATTTTCTGAAAATTTTTAATTCGCTTTTTTATTTTACTCATTACGCTTTTCCTAGTCAATACTTTTGTCGAAACAAGTAGAAATTCTTCTGAATATGCACGATCCTTATTATTCTTTCTATATATCTTCCCATTATTTTTTTGGTATTATTATACATGTCGATTCCGTGAAAAAGGCATGCCCCCTTATTGAGAGCATGCCTTTTTTACTTATTTCACAGTATATGAACCTTGTTCAATCCAGCTATACATATACTTTTCATCTTCTGTTTCATGTGCTTGTTTTACAATACGAAGCGGACGGAATGTGTCTATCATAACAGCTAATTCAAGCGTCTCTTTCTTCCCTATACTTGCCTCTGTTTTCCCCGGATGCGGTCCATGGGGAATCCCGCTCGGATGAAGTGTAATAGAACCTTCTTCCACACCTTTGCGACTCATAAAGTTTCCTTCTACATAGTAAAGAACTTCATCACTATTAACATTACTATGATAATATGGTGCTGGAATTGACTCTGGATGATAATCGTATAAACGTGGTACGAAAGAGCAAATAACAAAATTATGTCCTTCAAATGTTTGATGTACTGGCGGTGGCTGATGAATGCGCCCTGTAATTGGTTCAAAATCCTCTACATTAAATACCCACGGATATAAATAGCCATCCCATCCAACAACATCTAACGGGTGGTGTCCTAAAACATGTTTATGCATATAGCCTCTTGATTTTGTCATTACGACAAACTCGCCTTTTTCATCATATGTCTCTAATTTTTCTGGACCACGAAGATCTCTTTCACAAAACGGACTATGCTCTAACAATTGTCCGTATTCATTTCGATAACGACGCGGCGTTGTAATTTGGCTATTTGCCTCTACAACAAGAAACTTAGTCTCTCCTTCATCTGGAATAACACGATAAATCGTTCCAATTGGAATCGTTACATAGTCGCCTTTTCTATAGTGAATCGTTCCAAACATCGTTTCAATTTTCCCTGTTCCATAATGAACAAATAACATTTCATCGCCATCACCATTACGATAGAAATAATCCATTTTTTCTGTTGGACTCACTACTCCAATTAACAAATCTTCATTTCCAAGTATGAAATTCCGTCCACTTATTGCATCACCACTTTTTTTACTTTCTTTCGTTCGAAAGTGGCGATGAGAAAGAGCAACATCCTCTTCATACTGCAACTGACAAGAATGCGATAATGCAGAATGACCTACTTCTGTTGGCATATAATGATGATACAAAATAGACTGCGTACCAGAAAAACCTTTTGTTCCCATTACCTGTTCACGATAAAGCGACCCATCTTTTTTACGAAATTGTACATGTCGTTTATGAGGTAGTTCTCCCATGTGACGATAAAACATGCCCATCACCCGCTTCCTTTTCTTTTTTGATCGTATTACGTAGTGTACCTAAACCAGTAATCGACAGTTCTACAACATCTCCATCTTGTAGCCACTCTTCTGTACCCAGTTCTAAAATACATCCTGTTCCTACTGTCCCAGAACCAATCACATCTCCTGGATATAACGTAACGTCCTCTGAAGCACGTTCAATCATTTCAGCAAATGTATAGTAAATATCTTGGAAGTTTCCTTTTGATAATAGTTTTCCATTTACATGAGCAGTCATTTCTAAATTATATCGATCACCATTACGATAAACGTCTAATTCCTCTTTCGTAACGAGATGTGCTCCTAATGAAGTTGCAAAGTCTTTTCCTTTCGCTGGACCGAGACCTACTTTCATTTCTGTTGCTTGTAAGTCTCTCGCACTCCAGTCGTTCATAATACAATAACCAAAAATATATTCCTCTGCTTGCTCTCGAGAAATATTTCGCCCTTCTCTTCCTATTACGCAAGCAATCTCCAACTCATAATCAAGCTTTTTAGACTTTTTCGGACCAATTACAAAATCACCGGAACCAATTACAGCACGATGATTAGTAAAATAAAAAACCGGAATATCATACCATTCAGGCACAACATCTAATCCTCTTCGTCCACGAGCTGTTTTTACATGTTGTTCAAATGCGTAAAAATCTCGAATACTACTCGGATTAGGAAGAGCAGCTGTCAATTGTACTTCTTCTAAAGCATATATACCCTTATTTGGATTCTTAATATTCCGCACTACTTCTACATACTCATCCGCTTTCTCTAAAAAATCCATCATAGAAGAAGGGATTTCCCCTTCACTAGCAAGATTCATATCTATTACTTTGTCACCTTCAAGCCATCCAGCCCGTAGTTCTTTTGAAGGAAGACGAAATGTAACAAATTTCATCCTGATTCCTCCTTATAAAAATGAAATTTCCACCAGCAAAGGGACTTTTGCTGGTGGATACAAATCTTATAAGTTTCCGCGACGCTCTTGTTCTCTTTCAATTGATTCGAATAACGCTTTAAAGTTTCCTTCACCAAATCCACGAGAACCTTTACGTTGAATGATTTCAATAAATAAAGTCGGACGATCTACAATTGGTTTCGTAAAGATTTGTAGTAAGTAACCTTCATCATCACGATCTACTAAGATCTTTAATTCTTTTAACTTATCAATTTCTTCATCGATTTTTCCAACTCGTGCAGTTAGCTCATCGTAATAAGTATCAGGTGTATCTAAAAACTCCACCCCATTTGCACGAAGCGCTTCAACTGTTTTAACAATATCACTTGTTAATAAAGCAAGATGTTGTACACCAGCTCCATTATAGAATTCTAGATACTCTTGAATTTGTGACTTTCTCTTTCCGTCTGCTGGTTCGTTAATAGGAAACTTAATACGACTTCCATTCGTCATAACTTTTGACATTAACGCCGAATACTCTGTACTAATATCGTCATCATCAAAATGAATCATTTGTTTAAAGCCCATAACATTCTCGTAATAACTAACCCACTCTTCCATTTTTTCAACATTACCAACTACATGATCAACAGCAATTAAACCAGACTCCTCAAATGGAATATTAAATTCTACCTTTTGGAATCCTGGCATAAATGCCCCTTTATAATTTTTACGCTCTACAAGCGTATGAATTGTATCACCATACGTACCAATAACTGCTTTTTTCAATGTACCGTCCTCATCTGTTAATTCCTGCGGTGGAGCAATTGCGACGGCACCACGTTTCACTGCTTCTGAGTATGCTTTATCAACATCATCAACAAGTAGTGCCACATCCTTCACGCCATCACCATGAGTCTTTACAAACTCTGCAATACGATTTTCACTACTTAAAGCTCCAGACACAACGAAACGCATATTTTTTTGCACAAGAACATAAGATACCTTTTCACGGTTTCCAGTTTCTAATCCAGAGTAAGCCACAATTTTGAATCCGAACGCTCTCGCAAGATAATAACTCGATTGCTTTGCATTCCCTACGTAAAATTCCAAATGATCTACATCACGTACTGGAAAAAAGTCCTCCATTTGTGCAGCTAGCGTATCCATAGATTTTTGTTTCATAATATCTTCATCCCCCTGTAAATAGATTAAATGGTCCATACTTAAAACCAACCGAAAACGCTTCCAACATTAATTAATAGAAATTAGTTAGCAAGCTAACAAATTCTGACCTTTAAAATTTTCTATCTTTTCTGTCAAATTCCTCTTTTTTTCTTACATATAAAATTCGACTTTTTTCTCTTTGAAATAAAGCGGGATTTTATTCAGTGGATTTTTGATTATTCGTTGAATCAAGTTTCAACCGCAGCGTTTAATTAGCCATGAATGCTGGATAATGAGGTAACTTTAATACTTGAGGGTATATAAGAAGAATATAAAAAAGACTCCAACATATTAACTACTTACTAATACGTTAGAGTCTTTATTTTTTTTGAATGATTGTATTTATATATCTCATACTAATACATTTGCAAGGAATAGAATAAATGATGTTAATATTACCGCTCCACCTAAGGATCCTAATAAATCTGTTTTTGTTACTTGAAACACTTGTTCACTGTTCATATCCCTCATTCTCCTTCCTTTTTTGTTTAATTTAAAACTTCTATTATACTAATACA
>NZ_JBNLYE010000057.1:0-20884 GCF_050172095.1 Bacillus sp. GMs2/2 | reverse complement strand
TTATAAATATGGGCAATTTTTTGTTTTAGTTGCACTTGAAATGATTCCATCATAATTTCTAATGCAACAAAAGCAATAATAATAGATAAAAATACAATGTTTGTATTGTAAATGATTAAACAGCAGATTAAACCTAAAAAGGCTACGTATTCAATTATAAGAGGTATATTGCGTGGCATACAATTTACCTAACTAAATATGGCAGTGGATTTACTGCATTTGTTTTTTCAAAATTCCATTCTCCATTATGTAATTCAAAATGAAGATGTTGCCCGTATGAATGACCTGTGTTTCCCATATGACCTATTAATTGTCCAGTTTGTACTTGATCACCAGCTTGTACAGTGCGATCCTTCATATGAGCATAAACAGTTGTATATAATTTCCCATTGATTTGATGCGCAATGAAAACAACATTGCCATAGCTAGCTGAATAATAAGATTTCACAACTTTACCTGCAGCAGCAGCTTGGATAGAGACGTTTCCTGGAGCGGCAATATCTATACCATAATGCATTTGTTCCCAGCGTATATCAAAGGTTGAGCTAATTCTTCCTTGAGCAGGGAATTTGAAAGCAGCTGGAATTGATGAAGGTTGATCTGTTTTAGCTTGTGGTTGATTTTGTACTACATAGTGTTTTGCTACATATCCGTATCCTGTGCCAAAACGAATTTTATACCAAGTTCCTACAGTTTCTACTACTTGTACTTGTGTACCGTTTTGTAATGAACCGAGTAGAGCGCTACTTGTACTAGCGTTGCTACGTACATTTAGATTAGGTGTTGCAACAGTATATTTTGTATTACTTTGAACGGTGATTCCTTTTACTAAGGGTTGTGAACCATTAGAGATGAATGCTTTTTGTACGTAACCTGTTTGGCCATTATGCGATATTTTATACCATTCGCCTTGATCTTCTTGAACGGTAATAAACTTGCCATTTGGTAATACATCTAAAATGGAAGATTCTAAATTAGGTTCAGAGCGAACGTTTAATGCATTAGCATTAACGATGTATTGATCATTAGAATGAAGTTTGTTTTTTAGTAAAATAGCATCTTTTTGTACATAACCTACTTTATTATGAACAGATACTTTATACCACTCATTAGTTGTTTCAAGGATGTTCACTTTTGTATTAAAGCGAATTGTATCAATTGATGTGCTTTTTACGTTATCTTCTGTATGTAATGCTACTTGATCGACTTTGACATACCCAGTTTTAATATTAGATAATTGTTCAGCGTTTGCTTTTTGTACATTTGTTTCACCCATAGAAGGAAGTAAAGAAGCAATCGCTACAGTAGTTGCTGTTAAAGCAGTAGCTTTCATATTCATGGAATAGAGACCTCCTCTAGTTGTATAGTTGTAATTTTATTATAGTATAAAGATATAATATAGTGGGTGTATTCACATAAATGTAATATGAAATCAATATAAAAATAAATTTTTTGAGGATAATGATTCCTTCTTATGCAATTAATTGGGGTTTTATTTTCTAAAATAGAATGTATGTATTGTATAACTTTGATATTATGTTGATAATTAAGAAAATTAAAAAAGTTGATGATGTCTTATTAGGGTGTTATACTGACAGTGATAATTTTATAGTTTGCTAGGAGAGCTGGTGTTGCCAGCTGAGAGTAGGCCGTAAGCCTTTGATCCTTTTTATTACCTGATCTAGATTATGCTAGCGTAGGGAAGCAATTCGGACACTAACAATGAGTCCCCGTTTCTTTGCGTATAGAAACGGGGCTTTTTTATTTAAAAATTTCATATTGAAACCACTAGGGGTGCTTGATTTGCTGAGAGAGGAATAATCCTTAACCCTTACAACACCTGATCTAGGTAATACTAGCGAAGGGAAGTGGAACATCGAATAAATGTATAACTTTATTTGCTGTAACCACTTCTTATATATAGAAGTGGTTTTTTATTTAGATACATATATTGAAAGGGGATAGAGAAATGAAATTTTGCGATAGATTATTAGAAACTGTGCAACCGGTTTGGGAGATGAGTCATAATCATCCGTTTGTAGTGGGTATGGGAGATGGCACGTTAGAAAAAGATAAATTCCAGTATTATATTATTCAAGATTATTTATATCTGCTAGATTATGCAAAGTTATATGCGATTGGTGTTGTAAAAGCAACGAATCCACAAGTAATGGGAAAGTTCGCTGAACAAATTGATGGAATATTAAATGGCGAAATGACAATCCATAAACAATATGCAAAAAGACTTGGAATTTCTATAGAGGAGATAGAGTCTGCGAAACCATCTGCTAAAAATTTAGCTTATACAAATTACATGATGTCTGTATCTCAAAATGGCACACTTGCGGAATTAATAGCAGCGCTTCTTCCATGTATGTGGAGCTATTGGGAAATTGGAAAGCGTTTAAATGATATTCCTGGAGCAAGAGATCATGAGTTTTTTGGTGAGTGGATTCAAGGATATAGTTCGGAAGAATACGGTAATCTGTGTATTTGGTTAATAGATTTATTAAATAAAATGGCAGTTGGAAAGTCTGAGACAGAACTAGAAAGATTAGAGGAGATTTTCTTATATTCCAGTCGATTTGAATATTTATTCTGGGATATGTCCTATCGTAAGGAGATGTGGGGATTTGAGGAGCAAGAACATACTACAGTTTCATAATGTTTCTTTTCATTACGATGAGAAACCAATCATCCATGAATTAAATGCTTCTATACATGAGAAAGAGTTTGTCAGTATTATCGGACCGAGTGGATGTGGGAAAAGTACTTTATTTCGCCTTATTACAGGCCTAGAGAAGGTAAGTATTGGAAAGATAGAACTGACAGAAACAAAGCACCATCCTGTAGGATATATGCCGCAAAAAGATATGCTTTTGCCGTGGAGAACAATTATTGAGAATGCTGCTCTGCCGCTAGAGTGCCAAGGTGTACAAAAGAAAGAAGCACAAGTAAAGGCAAAGGAACTGTTATATAAATTTGGTTTACAAGGATATGAGACAAAACATCCGAAAGATTTATCTGGTGGTATGAGGCAACGCGTATCTTTTATTCGAACATTATTAACAGGCGGGGAAATATTGCTGTTAGATGAACCATTTAGTGCGTTAGATGCTTTAACGAAGGCCTCTTTGCAAGAATGGCTGTTTGAACAATGGCAAGAGTGGGAAAAAACAATTTTATTCATTACTCATGATGTTGAAGAAGCGTTATTTCTTTCGAACCGAGTTTTAGTAGTGGAACAGCAGCCGATAACGACTTTGACTGAGCGGATTGTACCACTTGATCATAACAGAACACGAAAAGATTTATATAAACCGGAAGTATTAGCGCTGAAAGATGAGCTTCTTAGTATGTTACAAAGGCAGGTACTTGTGTGATGAACCGATTGAAAGAATTAGTTCCTGCTATTACACTTTCTAGTATTTTACTAGCTGTGTGGGAAATAGGAGCAAGAATTGTAGATGAGATGTACATTTTACCGTCACCGTCTGCGATTGTAATGAAGATATGGAAACTAAAAGACATATTATTTACGGTTCATTTACCTGCAACGTTATACGTCGTTTTAATAGGTGTTGTTATTTCTATCGTATTAGGTGTAGGGCTAGCGATGTTAATGAATGCGAGTACATGGATGGAAAGAGCATTTTATCCATTATTAGTTGCTTCACAAACGATTCCGATTACTGCGCTTGCTCCGCTATTTGTTTTATGGTTTGGATACACAATTTGGAGTAAGGTTGTTGTCACAGTTTTAATTACGTTTTTCCCAATTGCGGTCAATACGTATGATGGACTGCGTAGTACGAAAAAAGAATGGGAGGAGCTCTTAGTTACATATGGAGCAACAAAAAGAGATATTTTTCTTAAATTAAAGTTGCCGTCTGCTCTTCCTTATTTTTTCTCAGCTTTAAAAATTGCAGTTCCGCTTAGTGTTATCGGAGCAGCAATTGGAGAATGGCTCGGTGCACAAGCTGGGCTTGGATATTTCAGTAAGAGAATGATGACACAGTTAGATGGAGCTGGCGTATTTGCACCTATTGTATTGTTATCATTATTAGCTATTTTCTTCGTCGTAATTATTTCCATATTAGAAAAGAAATTCATTAGTTGGAGGAAGTATTCATGAAATTTTTAAAGCGCATCTTTGTGTTTACATTATTAATTGCAATAATTGCAGGATGTTCGAGTAATTCAGCATCAGACAAAAGTAAAAAAGAGAAAGAAATAACAGTCATGTTAGATTGGTATCCAAATGCGGTACATAGCTTTATCTATGCAGCAATTGAAAAAGGATACTTTAAAGAAGAAGGTGTAAAGGTAAATATTAAATTCCCTTCTAATCCGACTGATCCATTAACGCTGGCAGCAGCAGGGAAGGTAACAGTTGGCTTGTATTATCAGCCAGATGTTGTTATGGCGAGAGCGAATGAGCAAATTCCAGTGAAATCAATTGGAGCTGTCGTACGTTCACCATTAAATCATGTTGTATCACTGAAATCAGCGGGCATTCAATCACCGAAAGATTTAGAAGGAAAAACAGTAGGATACTCTGGAACACCTTTAAGTGAGATGTATTTAAAAACGATGGTAAAAGAAGCTGGTGGTAATCCTGATACAGTGAAAGTAGTTGATGTTGGATTTGATTTAGTACCAGCATTAATTACGAAGAAAGTAGATGCGGTAACAGGGGCATACATTAACCATGAAGTACCTGTTATGCGTCATGAAGGCCATGAACCAGCGTACTTTAATCCAGCTGATTACGGAGTACCAAACTACCATGAGCTTGTGTTTGTAACAGGTGATAAAACGTTGAAAAAAGATAAAGAAGCGTTGCAAGCTTTCTTACGTGGTACGAAAAAGGGCTATGATTTCATGAAGAAAAACCCCGATGAAGCATTGAATATTTTATTAAATCATCAAGAAAAAGAAAACTTCCCACTTGTGCCAGAAGTTGAAAAGGAAAGTATGAAAATTTTATTAGAGAAGATGGAAACGAAAGATGAGCCATTCTTATCAGATTCAAAAGAATCTTGGGAGAAACAAAATAAGTGGCTGAAGGACAAAGGAATGACGAAAGAAACCGTCCCAGCCGATGAACTATTCGAAAATATTTTAAAGTAGGCGAATGAATATGAAAAATGAGCTCCACGTAATCTCAAATGGCCATATGCCATTCGAAGAGTTAGTGGATGTAGCGATGCAAATTGAGAGTGAGATTGATTATTTGCATATTCGTGAGCGTGAGAAGAGTACGAAGGAATTATATGAAGGTGTGGAAAGTCTATTAATGGAGGGCTTTCCGGCTTCTAAAATTGTCATAAACGATCGAATTGATATTGCAATTTTATTAAATATACCTCGTGTTCAACTAGGATATCGAAGTACAGATGTAAAGTCAGTGAAAGAAAAGTTTTCGTATTTGCATGTCGGTTATTCTGTGCATTCGCTAGATGAAGCAATAGTAGCTTTTAAAAATGGAGCGGATTCACTCGTTTATGGCCATGTATTTCCGACAGATTGTAAAAAAGGTGTGCCAGCGAGAGGGCTTGAAGAAATTTCAGACATTGCAAGGTGTTTATCTATACCGATTACAGCAATTGGAGGAATTACCCCAGAAAACACAGTGGATGTTCTTACTAACGGTGTAAGTGGTATAGCAGTTATGTCTGGAATTGTAAGTAGTAGTAACCCGTATAGCAAAGCGAAATCTTATAAGGAATCAATAAGAAAGTGGGCGGAAAAACATGTGTGAGAAGTATGATGTAGCGATTATTGGTGGTGGTGTAATTGGCAGTTCAGTTGCACATTTTCTAGCAGAAAGAGGACATAAAGTAGCGATTGTGGAGAAGCGAAGTATTGCATCGGAAGCTTCCAAAGCAGCTGCTGGTTTACTTGGTGTTCAGGCAGAATGGGATGCGTATGATCCGCTATTTGAACTTGCTAGAGAAAGCCGTGCTATATTTCCACAACTTGCAGCAGTTTTACGTGAAAAGACGGGTATTGATATTGGATATGAAGAAAAAGGAATTTATCGTATTGCTCAAAATGCAGATGAGAAGGAAAGAATTCTTCACATTATGGATTGGCAGCAGAAAACAGGTGAAGATTCTTATTTTCTAACGGGAGACCATGTGCGGGAAAAAGAGCCATATCTATCCGAATCTATTATAGGAGCAGTATATTATCCGAAAGACGGTCATGTTATTGCACCAGAGCTTACGAAAGCATTCGCACATTCTGCGGCAATTTCCGGTGCTGATATATATGAACAGGCAGAAGTATTTGATATCCGTATTGAAAATAATAAAGTGACTGGAGTTATTACAAGTGAAGGTATTGTCACATGTGAGAAAGTCGTTATTGCAGGTGGTTCATGGAGCACGAAGTTACTAGGTTATTTTCACCGTGATTGGGGTACATATCCAGTTAAAGGAGAAGTGGTTGCGGTAAGAAGTAGAAAACAACTTTTAAAAGCACCTATTTTTCAAGAAAGATTTTACATTACTCCAAAGCGCGGTGGACGTTACGTAATTGGGGCAACAATGAAGCCACATACGTTCAATAAAACTGTGCAGCCAGAAAGTATAACTTCTATATTAGAGCGTGCTTATACAATATTGCCAGCTTTAAAAGAAGCAGAATGGGAAAGCACGTGGGCAGGATTACGACCACAATCGAATCATGAAGCTCCTTATATGGGAGAGCATGAAGAAATAAAAGGTTTATATGCTTGCACGGGCCATTATCGAAACGGTATTTTATTAAGTCCTATTTCTGGTCAATATATGGCCGATTTAATAGAAGGAAAGCAAGAGAATCATTTGCTAGATTCATTGCTTTCTAGAAGCGTTTAGAAAGGGGATGGAAGTTTGAATTTAAAAATTAATGGTAACCAAATTGAAGTGCCAGCGAGTGTAAAAACAGTAGCTGAGCTACTTACACATTTAGAGTTAGATAACAGAATTGTTGTAGTAGAGCGTAATAAAGATATTTTACAAAAAGATGATCATACAGATACATCTGTTTTTGATGGAGACCAAATTGAGATTGTAACTTTCGTAGGAGGCGGTTGATTATGTTAAACATTGGACCATTTTCATTTCATTCTAGACTTTTATTAGGAACAGGTAAATTCCCTGATTTTGACGTACAGCAAAAGGCAATTGACGTTTCTGAAGCTGAAATTTTAACGTTTGCAGTACGTCGTATGGATATCTTTGATGCAAAGCAACCTAATTTATTAGAGAAACTTGATGTGAAAAAATATACGTTATTACCAAATACAGCAGGAGCAAAAAACGCTGAAGAGGCTGTTCGTATTGCAAAATTAGCAAAAGCCTCTGGGCTTTGTGACATGATAAAGGTAGAAGTTATTGGTGATGATAGAACGTTATTACCTGATCCGGTAGAAACGTTAAAGGCATCTGAAATGTTACTGGAAGAAGGATTTATCGTACTTCCGTATACATCTGATGATGTTGTATTAGCACGTAAATTACAAGAGCTTGGCGTGCATGCGATTATGCCAGGAGCATCTCCAATCGGATCAGGACTTGGTATTGTAAATCCATTAAATTTGAGCTTCATTATTGAACAAGCAACAGTACCAGTTATCGTTGATGCCGGTATTGGTAGCCCAGCTGATGCAGCATTTGCAATGGAATTAGGAGCAGATGGCGTGTTATTAAATACAGCTGTATCAGGAGCAAAAGATCCTATTAAAATGGCACAAGCAATGAAATTAAGTATTGAAGCAGGCCGTTTAGGATTTGAAGCAGGTCGTATTGCACGCAAGCGTTGTGCAACTGCAAGTAGTCCTTTAGAAGGAATGAGCGTAGTTGAATAATCGATATTCTCGCCAAGAACTATTTTCTCCAATTGGAGAAGAAGGACAGCAAAAGATAAGAGAAAAGCATGTGCTTATTATCGGTGCAGGTGCATTAGGTAGTGCAAATGCAGAGATGTTTGTAAGAGCAGGTGTTGGCAAGATAACAATTGTTGACCGTGATTATGTAGATTGGAGTAATTTACAAAGACAACAATTGTATGCAGAGAGCGACGTAAAGAATAATCTTCCAAAAGCTATAGCGGCTAAAAAACGTTTAGAAGAGATTAATAGTGATGTAACAATAGAAGCTCTCGTTCAAGATGTAACAGCTGAAGAGCTAGAAGAACTTGTTACAAATGTTGATGTAATTATTGATGCGACTGATAATTTTGAAACACGCTTTATTGTGAATGATATAGCACAAAAATATTCTATTCCATGGATTTACGGTGCATGTGTAGGTAGTTACGGTCTTTCTTACACAATCCTTCCTAGTAAAACACCATGTTTATCATGTTTATTACAGTCGATTCCGCTTGGCGGGGCAACATGTGATACAGCGGGTATTATATCACCTGCTGTATCTCTTGTCGTTTCTCATCAAGTAACAGAAGCTCTTAAACTGTTAGTAGAAGATTACGAATCACTTCGAGATGGGCTTGTATCGTTTGATATGTGGAAGAATGAGTATTCATGTATGAATGTGCAAAAGCTTCGCCAGCATAATTGTCCTTCATGCGGAGAGAATGCATTATATCCGTATTTAAATAAAGAGAACATATCAAAAACAGTAGTTTTATGCGGGCGAAATACAGTTCAAATTAGACCACCTCATAAAGATGAAATAAATTTTGAACAATATAAAGAGTTGTTGGAAGGTCGTGTGAATGATTTAAATATAAATCCATATTTACTATCATTTTCTATTGAAGACAAGAGGTTAGTCGCCTTTAAAGATGGCCGTGTGCTCGTACATGGAACGAAAGATATAAGCGAAGCAAAAACGATTTATCATCGCTATTTTGGATAGAAAAGGATGAGTGGGATGAAAGTGAATAAAGCTTTAACAATTGCAGGGTCTGATAGCGGCGGCGGTGCTGGAATTCAGGCAGATTTAAAAACATTCCAAGAGCTTGGTGTATACGGAATGACGGCTATTACGGCGATTACTGCTCAAAACACGCTTGGCGTTCAAGGGGTATATCCTGTTCCGTTAGAAGGTATTACAGAACAGTTGAATTCAATTGGTACGGATTTAACACCAGATGCAGTGAAACTAGGAATGTTATTTAGTAGTGAAATAATTCAAATTGTTGCAGAACAAATTAAAAAGTTTGGCTGGAATAATATTGTGTTAGATCCCGTTATGATTGCAAAAGGCGGTGCATCATTATTACAGCAAGAAGCAGTTCAAGCATTAAAAGAATATTTATTACCAGTAGCAACTGTTATAACACCGAATGTCCCAGAAGCAGAAGTGTTAACTGGGATGGAGATTCATAATGTTGAAGATAGTAAGGAAGCTGCAAAAGTATTGCACGAATTAGGTGCTAAATATGTGCTTATGAAGGGCGGACATGCAGAATATCAAGGTAATGAAGTAATTGATTTCCTCTTTGATGGAGAAGAATTTATTGAGTTTAGAAGCGAGCGAATTCCTTCAAAGCAAACGCATGGAAGTGGGTGTACATTTGCTTCAGCGGTTACAGCAGGACTTGCGAAAGGATACTCAATTCAAGATGCTGTTCAAGAAGCAAAACGATTTATTAGTATAGCAATTGAAGAGCCATTGAATATTGGTAGTGGCCATGGACCGACGAATCATTTTGCATATAAAGTGAATAGAACGCGTGCATAGGTAAGTGAAAAGCCAGTTTTATAACTGGCTTTTTTTCTGTTTACTTTTTCAAAATACAGGAGTAATATATCAGCCAGAATACATTTTTTTGTAAACGCTGAGTCCAATTATGGAGCGGAGGAACCAATTTGTGCGTAGGCACTAGGGGTGAATCTTTCAAGTTTGAAAGTAGGGCTACTCTCAAAGTCCGAATCCGACAGCTAACTTCGTAAGCGTCTTGAGAGAGGACGGTGCCATGATGGATACATCACTTCATCGATCTGATTAGTATAGGAGAATATCAATCTATGTTTGATTTCTTTTATACTAAGGAGGATGAGGTACATGGAACTAACACTTATTTGTGTTGGAGAAGAAAGTAAGGTAGATAGTTTAAGAGATCTAGTATCATTTCAACATGAGTTAATTATTTTTACAGCAAATGAAGAGATAGCGGCTGAAGTTAGGAATTGTGGGTTTGATTGGACTTATAGCTGCAGTAAGGAGCAGGACTTTACTAGTATTTGTGAGTGTATTAAGAAGGTGATTTTACTAGGGGATGAGCTTCCAATCGTTAGTTTTTTCACAGAACACATTCGCTTTTCTTTTCAAGCACCTATTACTGTTGTTACAAGGAATAAACGATATCCAGCGAGGCTCTATGAAACAATTGGAGCTAAGTTTGTCGTGTTTACAAATTGTGATAATATTTCTTTTTTATTTTTTGAATAGGGCGGGGGGAGAAATGATGAAGGTATTATTACTTGGAGATATAGCAAATCGTTGGGCAGTATCGGTAGAGCGAGTTCAAGAATTGGTTCAGATCGATCCCCTTTTTCCAGGGCCGTATATTATATTACCATCAAAAGATGCTTTGTATTTAGAGGTGGATATTACCGAGTATGAGCAGCTACATGCAGAATTGACACAAGTTTATATTCGCGGGAGAAATTTACGTGCATTTTTACGAGGAGAATAAAGGTTGAATAAAAAGAGCGAATGCTGAGTGCAACAAGCTATGCACTTCATCTCATTCGCTCTTTTTATTTCATATTTAAAAGGTCATTTTTAAGAAAAGAGAAGAGAAATAAAGAAAATAGATGAAATAATATTAATAATCTTCAATGTAAGCGTTTAAATGAATGTAAATATTATTATTTTCAGTAATTTACCCCTTTACAAGTGAAATATAGAGGAGTATATTTACTCTCATAAATCATTCATAAAATTTCCAAAAAAACCTAAAATCGCTGAGTTCCAGAAATGGAGCGGGGGAACCAATTTTGTGCATCGTCACTTGGGGTGAATCTTTCAGTTTTGAAAGTAGGGCTACTCTTTAGGCCCGAATCCGACAGCTAACCTCGTAAGCGTTTAGAGAGGAGGTTTACTTTTTGTTGTTCATTTTTTGAACACTGAGTAGAGCTCAGTGTTCTTTTTTAATATTCAGATGGTAAATTTTAACAAAAACAAAGCGAGGGATAGCTATGTTAGATGTTGTAATGGTCGGGATTTTTATTTTATTAGTTGCATCAATGGCAAGTCTTGCAAGTTGGTCAGATAAAGTTGTGAAAGAAGGAAAGCAATCATGATGATTGTCTTATCAGTTATTGTCGCAGCAATTACAGTGTATTTAGTGTATGCATTATTAAATCCAGAGAAGTTTTAATTAGGGGGGAATCATTCATTATGATTTGGGTTGCAGTCATTATTACAATGCTCTTGTTTATTTTAGTAGCAAAGCCAATGGGGATTTATTTAGAAAAAGCTTTTCAAGGTAGCAAAATGCTAGATAAAGTATTCGGGCCTTTTGAAAAACTTATTTTTAAAATTACGGGTGTAAAAGAATACAATCAAACGTGGAAACAGTACGCATTATCATTAGTTTTACTCAACGGATTTATGATTGTTATTGTATATTTCATTTTCAGATTACAAGGTGTGTTGCCGCTAAATCCAGCGCATATTGAAGGGATGGAGCCTACGCTCGCTTTTAATACAGCGATTAGTTTTATGGCTGATACAAACTTACAGCATTATAGCGGTGAAAATGGTTTATCCTATTTATCACAATTAATCGGGATTACATTTTTAATGTTTGCGGCACCAGCAACGACATTGGCGCTCGTTATGGCTTTTATAAGAGGACTTGCTGGAAAAGAACTTGGTAACTTTTTCGTTGATTTTACGAGAGCGTTAACGAGAGTGTTTCTTCCTATCGCATTTATTGCGGCACTAGTTTTTGTCGCACTTGGCGTACCGCAAACGTTAGATGGAGCGGTTACAGCACAAACGATTGAAGGTGCAAAGCAAAGTATATTACGTGGACCAGTTGCATCATTTGTTTCCATTAAGGAACTTGGAAATAACGGCGGTGGATTTTTCGGAGCAAACTCTACGCATCCTTTTGAAAATCCAGGACAAATGAGTAATATTTTGCAAATGATGCTTATGATGTTATTACCAACAGCACTTCCATTTACGTACGGACGAATGGTAGGAAATAAAAAACAAGGTCGCATCCTTTTCGTGTCACTATTTATGGTATTTTTACTAGGGTTTATAACGATTACGACATCTGAACTAAACGGGAACCCGGCATTAAATGGAATGAGTATCGAACATGTACAAGGAAGTACAGAAGGGAAAGAAGTACGATTTGGAACAGTATTTTCTTCACTATACGCAACAGTAACGACAGCTGCTGAAACTGGGGCTGTTAATACGATGCATGATACGTTAACACCAATTGGCGGTCTAGTTCCACTTGTAAATATGATGTTAAATACAGTGTATGGCGGCGTTGGAGCAGGCTTTGTAAACATTATTATGTATGCAATTATCGCGGTGTTTATATCTGGGTTAATGGTTGGACGGACACCAGAGTTTTTAGGTAAAAAGATTGAAGGTAAGGAAATGAAATTAATCGCGGTCACGATTTTATTTCATCCATTGCTCATTTTAGGATTTTCGGCATTAGCTCTTTCAACAAATTTAGGGACGGATGCTATCTCTCATTCCGGTTTTCATGGTTTAACGCAAGTTGTATATGAATATACATCGTCAGCTGCGAATAACGGATCTGGATTTGAAGGATTAGGAGATAATACACCGTTTTGGAATATTACGACTGGTTTAGTTATGTTTTTAGGACGCTACTTCAGTTTAATTACGATGCTAGCAGTGGCAGCTTCGCTGAAAGAAAAAACGGTAGTGCCAGAAACAGTCGGAACGTTCCGTACAGATAATAGTTTATTTGGTGGCATCTTCATCGGAACAATTGTAATTGTCGGTGCATTAACATTCTTCCCGATGTTAGTACTCGGTCCAATTGCAGAATTTCTTACATTGAAGTAATGGAGGGTAAATGATGAGACCGGTAGTAGTAAAAGAAAAACAATTAAATGAGTCACAAATACATGCTGTAGAAGATGAAGTTAGACAAGCGAAAACGATGGATCGTGATATCGTAACACATGCGATGAAGCAATCCGTTGCGAAATTGAATCCGAAAGTCATGATAAAGAATCCGATTATGTTCGTTGTGGAAATTGGATTTATCATTACGTTCATTTTATCTTTTCTTCCAAGTAGTTCTAGTAGTATACCAGGTTGGTTTAATATAACAGTTTCTCTCATTCTATTATTTACAGTTTTATTTGCGAATTTTGCAGAAGCATTAGCAGAAGGTCGTGGTAAAGCGCAAGCCGATTCTTTAAAGCAGTCGAAGAAAGATGTGTTTGCAAATATTGTAAAAGAAAATGGAGACATTGTCCAAGTTTCAGCAACTGATCTTACAAAAGGTGACGTTGTTATCGTAAAACAAGGAGAAATGATTCCGAATGATGGCGAAGTAATCAAAGGATTAGCATCTGTAGATGAATCTGCAATTACAGGGGAATCAGCTCCTGTTATAAAAGAAGCAGGCGGTGATTTTTGTTCCGTAACAGGTGGAACGATGGTCGTAAGTGATGAAATTACAATTGTCATTACGAGTAATCCTGGTGAATCATTTATCGACAAAATGATTTCTTTAGTAGAAGGAGCTGCTCGTCAAAAAACGCCGAATGAGATTGCTTTAAATACAGTATTAACGAGCTTAACTCTTATTTTCTTGATCGTCGTTGTGACGTTGCCGATTTTTACAAATTATTTAGGGTTTCAAATTGATACTGCTGTGCTAGTTGCATTATTAGTTTGTTTAATTCCAACGACAATTGGTGGTTTGCTATCAGCGATTGGTATTGCTGGGATGGACCGGGTGACAAAATTTAACGTGTTAGCGATGTCAGGGAAAGCAGTAGAAGCTGCGGGCGATATTAATACAATTATTTTAGATAAAACAGGTACGATTACTTTTGGGAATCGAATGGCTCATACATTATTACCTGTAGGAAATGAAACGATTGAGCAAGTTGGAAAGTGGGCCGCTATTAGTTCTGTTTTAGATGAAACACCAGAAGGTCGATCTGTTATCGAGTATGTGCAGGGAAAATCTATATCATATAATAGAGAACTTGCAGAACAAGGTGAGTTTGTTCCGTTTAAAGCAGAAACGAGAATGAGTGGTGTTGATTTACAAGACGGAACGAAAGTGAGAAAAGGTGCTGTAGGTGCCGTTATTGAATGGGTTGAGTCACAAGGCGGAATAATTCCGAAAGATGTAAATCAAAAAGCAGACTTAATTTCAAAAGAGGGCGGAACACCACTTGTAGTTGCAGTAGATAATCGTATTTACGGTTTAATTTATTTAAAGGATACAGTAAAACCGGGTATGCGTGAGCGTTTTGAACAGTTACGCCAAATGGGGATTAAAACGGTTATGTGTACAGGTGATAATCCGTTAACGGCAGCAACGATTGCAAAAGAAGCTGGAGTAGATGAATTCGTTGCTGAGTGTAAACCGGAAGATAAAATTGCTGTTATTAAAGCAGAGCAAGATAAAGGGAAACTTGTAGCGATGACAGGTGATGGTACAAATGATGCTCCGGCATTAGCGCAGGCCGACGTTGGATTAGCGATGAACAGTGGTACGACAGCAGCGAAAGAAGCGGCCAACATGATTGATCTAGACTCGAATCCAACGAAAATTATTGAGGTTGTAGGAATCGGTAAGCAATTATTAATGACGCGAGGTGCTTTAACGACGTTTAGTATTGCGAATGATATAGCGAAATATTTTGCAATCATTCCAGCAATGTTTACACTTGCGATTCCGCAAATGGAAGCATTGAACATTATGAAATTAACATCACCACTGTCAGCGATTTTATCAGCATTAATATTTAACGCTGTTATTATTCCATTACTCATTCCGTTAGCGATGAAAGGTATTGCATATAAACCGATGAGTTCTAATGCATTGCTTAGCCGAAACTTACTTATTTATGGGCTTGGTGGAGTTATCGTTCCGTTCATTGGAATTAAGGTAATTGATATGATTGTCGGCTTGTTTATATAAGGAAGAGGGGAAAAAGATGGAGAAGAAACAAAGTATACTATCACCAATTATCCGTATTACTTTTACATTTCTAGTATTGTGTGGACTTGTATACCCACTTATTGTTACTGGTATTGCACAAGCAGTGATGAAGGATAATGCGGATGGAAGTCTAATATATAATGATAAAAATGAAGTGATTGGTTCTAAATTAATTGGTCAAAACTTCACGGATCCACGTTATTTTCAAGGGCGTGTTTCTAGTATTGAATATAAGGCTGAAGCATCTGGTTCAAATAACTATGCACCATCTAATCCAGATTTAGCAAAGCGAGTAGAGAAAAGTATTGCGGACTGGAAGGAAAAAAATCCCACTGTTCCAGTCACAGAAGTACCGATAGATTTAATGACAAATTCAGGTTCAGGGCTAGATCCGGATATTAGTCCAAAGGCGGCTTCCGTACAGGTAGAGCGCATCTCGAAATTAACGAGAATCCCGAAAGAATCGCTGGATCAGTTGATTAAAGATCAAACAGAAGGTGCAGCACTTGGTTTATTTGGAGAAGATCGCGTGAACGTTTTAAAGTTAAATTTAGAATTACAGAAACTACTGAAATAGTAACAGTGCTACCTCAATCTAATGGATTGAGGTAACGTTGTTTCGAATGAAAGGTAGTGTTTATTTTGTATGCAGATGATTATGAACCGAAGTTTCAAAGGCGAACGCCAGAGGAATATTTAGAATATATTCGTCAGCAAAATCGCGGAAAGTTAAAGCTATATGTCGGAGCAGCTCCAGGCGTAGGAAAAAGTTATAAAATGCTCTTTGATGCAAGAGAAATGAAAAAAGATGGAATTGATATTGTAATTGGTTTAATTGAAACGCATGGAAGAAAAGAGACGGAAGAAGCAATTGCTGATTTAGAAAAAGTTCCTTTAAAAGAAATACAGTATAAAGGAAAGGTATTTTATGAGCTTGATGTGGAAGGAATAAAAAAACGCGCGCCGCAAGTAGTCGTAGTGGATGAACTTGCTCATAGTAATGTTCCTGGTTCTAAATATAAGAAACGTTATATGGATGTGCAGGAATTGTTAGAGGCTGGTATATCGGTATTATCAGCTTTTAATATTCAACATTTAGAAAGTGTTCATGATATTGTAGCTCAAATTACGAATGTAAAAGTAAGAGAACGAATTCCAGATTTTATTTTACAAAAAGCAAATGAAATTCAGCTCGTTGATGCAACGCCTGAGGTATTAAGGAAGAGACTAATAGACGGAAAGATATATAAAGAAGAAAAAATTCAGCAAAGCTTACAAAACTTCTTTACACTTAATAATTTAGGAGCACTTAGGGAATTATCACTTCGAGAAGTTGCTGATGATATGGACGAGAAAATTAGCCAAACAGTAATAGAACCAATTGGCGTAAAAGAAAAAATTCTCGTTTGTGTACAATACAGTTCAACAGCGGAGAAATTAATAAGACGGGGATGGCGCATGGCTGATCGGTTAAATGCTGAATTGTACGTATTAAACGTTGAGAGGGAAAATATAGATTCTATTTCAGCTGGAAAAAAGCAGACGATTGAAGAGTGGAAATCGTTAACCAATCAATTTGATGCGAGTTTTGTATTAGAAGAGGCGAAAGGGAGAAAACCAGCGGATGTTATTATTGAAGTCGCAAGAAGATTACAAGTGACGCAAATTTTACTTGGACAATCTGCAAGAACAAGGTGGGAAGAAATACGAAAAGGCTCTATTGTAAATGAAATTATGAGACAAACAAAGTATATTGATATTCATATTGTTGCGGATCAAAGAGGGTAAAATAGAGCCGACATTTTGGGGGCTCTATTTTAATTTTTGTACAGCATGAAAACTTAGCATTTTCATTGCATATAAGATTACAAGTAAAAACATAATTGCGCCTAGGAAGAAAATCCAAAAGTAATTTTGGTTAAATAAAAGAAATCCACCTATAAGTGGCCCTGTACCCATACCAAGATAGCGGATGAAGTTGTATATACCGATAGCTGTTGCACGCTCTTGTATGAATTCTTCTGTTAATAAAGTAGTGTGAGTTGGCATAGAAAGTCCCATACTAAAACCGTACAAAGATGTAACGATAATGATGAAGGGGATATTGATGCTATATGTGAAAGAGAATAAAACGACACATATAATATTGAAGAAACTCGTAATAAATAAAGCTTGCTTTGTTGTGAGGCGTTTTTGCAAAAACTTGTAGCAAAAACTTCCTAGCATGATAGAAAGAGACATTGGTACAAACATAAGACCAATTTTATTTACAGTTAAATGAAATGAATTTGTTAAAATACTCGGTAAAAAAACGAGAAAGCAAAAGTAAATACAAAATTGAATGAAGCCAATAAGAGTAATAGAAAATCCAGTTTTATTTTTTAAGATAAGAGAGTAATTCTTTTGTGCTTTAGACTGCTTAATTACATTTGGCTTTGTTTCTGGAAGTAGTGAAATGTTTATCATTAATAAGATAATGCCAAGTGTAGATAAAAAGAGAAATACAGATAAGTGACCATTTATACTGCCAAGATAACCACCTATGAGAGGAGCCATTGCAGGTGCGAGGGCAAGTAACATTTGGTATAGGCTCATCGCTTCTCCGCGTTCTTTTCCTTCAAATAAATCGCCGATAATCGTTGCTGAAACTACAGGTATAGCCGCTATTCCTATAGCTTGAACAGCTCTAAAAAAGAGAAATAAATAAATGTTTGCCGAAAAAGCACATCCGATTGAAGCAATCGTACTAATAATTAAACTAGGAATAAGGACAGATTTTCTCCCTTTTGTATCAATTAAAGGGCCATATATGAGCTGCATAATCGCAAGAACGAATGTAAAAAGTGAAACTGTTACATTTACAAGATAAAGAGAAGTATGAAAAGAATTTTGAATCATCGGTAAGATAGGTGTGTAAATATTTTGAGCGAAGGAACCGAATAAGGCACTAATACAGATAACATATAAAATGAAATTTAGTTTAGATTTTTTCATCTTGTTAACCCCCTTGTAATTTAGTTTCCTAGGAAACTAAATTTATTTTAACATGATTTTCTCACTTGTAAAGATGAAAAAATAATTTTAAAATGGTATATAGTTAAATTGTTTCTTCGGAAACTTAGGAGGCGAACGGATTGAAGCATGCAACGAAGCAAATGGAAATACTGTCGGACATTCGTACACTTTTGCATAAAAAAGAAGAACATTTAAAACGACAAAACGAGAAGTTTCTTCGTGAGACAGGTGTAAGTAGTATGTCTTTATCTGAGTTACATGTAATCGAATGTATCGGAAAAAATGGTTTGATGAATGTAACGGCAATTACGACAGAAATGGGCATGACGAAGGGAGCAATCTCTAAAATTTGTACAAAGTTGTTTCAAAAGCAATTCGTTGAGAAGATGCAAATGTTAGATAATCAAAAAGAAATCTTCTTCCGCTTAACGGAAAGTGGGAATGAAATATATAAAGCTCATGAAAAATTGCATAAGCAAGCTGAAGAAAAGTGGTTGTTACTTTTAGATGGATATACGAAAGAAGAGCAAGACTTTATTCAAAGGTTTATAAAGGATGTCTCCGATCATTTGGAAATATAATTGGAAGAAAAAACTCCTTTTTCTCAAGTCTTTTAAATATAATTTCTGAAAGAACTCATATATAATAGAAAAAGATACTTAACATGGTGAATAATTAAAGAGTCAATATATATAGAGGAGAGAGTAACATGCTTGAAAATACGGGGTTAGTATTAGAAGGCGGCGGTATGCGTGGTGTGTACACGGGCGGGATATTAGAATACTTTATGGAACAAGATTTATATTTTCCATATGTAATCGGTGTATCAGCTGGTGCTTGTCATGCAGCGTCGTATCTTTCCAGACAAAGAAATAGAAATAAAACGGTCAATATTGATTATGCATCACATCCGAAATATTTATCGTATAAAAACTTATGGAGAAAACGGCAGTTATTTGATATGGATTTCATTTTTCATGAAATCCCAGAAAAGCATGTTCCGTTTGATTTTGAAACATACTTTAATAGCCCGGAACGTTTCCTTGTAGGAACGACGGATTGTGAAACAGGACAATCAGTTTATTTTGAAAAAGAAGGAACGAATGATGATGCGCTAAATTTATTACAAGCGTCTAGTTCATTGCCTTTCATTGCACCGGTAGTAAATTATCGTGGTAAGCAGTTATTAGATGGCGGGATTTCTGATCCAATTCCAGTTCGTAAAGCACAGGAAGATGGATTTGAAAAATCAGTCGTTATTTTAACGAGAAATCATGGTTACGCGAAGAAAAAATCAAAATTCGGATGGATTGCAGGAAAAGCTTATAAAAAATATCCGAATCTTGTTAACACGATGCTCAATCGTTATGAAGTGTATAATGAAACACTTCACTATATTGAAAAAGAAGAGCAAGCTGGTAATTTATTTGTTATTCGCCCAGAAGTGCCGCTTCAAGTAGATCGTATGGAAAAAGATAAAGCAAAACTACAAAATTTATACGAGCAAGGCTATGAAGATGCAAAGAGACAGTTTGCAGATTTAAAGGCGTTCTTGCAAAAATAAGTATTAGGCTGCGGAGAAGAGTTTCTCCGCAGCTTTTTTATATTGCTACTTATACGTTACTTTTTAAAAATGTATGAATGTTTAAGTGTTTAAAGAGTTTGTAAAACACCGGGGTTTCTTGTTGAGGAGAATTTATTTGAAGGATATTATGATGATGTAGCGCTACTAAACTATTAAATTTATGAGGTGATTGTTAATGAAAGGAAAAGTTTTTTCAATTACGACTTTAGTATTATTAGCAACATCAACCTCAACAAGTGCATTCTATCCAACTCTAAGCGGTAACCTACTATCTTACAGAGCTCAAACTACTACGAATCAAAATGCATCTCGTTGTTCAGTAGCAATTTCTTTTATTAAATCAAATGGAAATAATTCATATATTGAAAGCGCTTCATACAAATTAGGATCCCATGAATCTGGAAGAGTATTAAACGCAACTGTGAGTAATGGTGCATATAACGCCTTTGGTGCAAAAGGACTATACTCGGAGCATTATGCAAATGAGAATAATGACTATCAAGAAGATACACACAAAGGTACTTTTGATAGTAATGGTAACTTACGATTACAGTGGTAAAAAGCATTAAACAGTTGTCTTTATAAATATTTAGATAAGGAGAAGGGGATGTTCATCATCTCCTTCTTATTTAAAAGGAGCACAGACATGTACCTAGCTTTTAAAAATATAAAAAGCAATAAACTGTTTTTCTTAATTCTCCTTATGTCATTTTTTATTTCTTTTCTTTCTATATCAATAGCCGCACTTTTAACAGAGTCTAAACGAAACTTTATATCTGCTTTTCAAATCGGTTTTCCAGAGAAGAACCAAGTTTTAACTGTTCCGATAGCGAATGCAACTGAATTGGAAGAGATAATTCCTTTCATACAAGATACTTTCGTTAAAAGTGATATTTATGTAGAGCATTTAAAAGCATTAAATAGTTCAGGGGCAACAAAGATCATAGCTGTGAATTTAAAAGATGATTATTATTGGAAGCCATATATTTCTGAAGGACAATATTTTCATCGTGAAAATGTAAACGATATGGTTGTTGGCGATCAAACGAATGTAGAGGAGTTATATGAATTTGATGATACATATAAAAAAATAGGAACTATATCAAGAAAAGACAGTGACGTCGGTGT
>NZ_JBNLYE010000056.1:0-20935 GCF_050172095.1 Bacillus sp. GMs2/2 | reverse complement strand
AATCACTAATGCTGTTACATATACCTAGCTTTATTTATGTGTTGCAAACCAAGTATTTAATTGATCCATAATGTCTTCCATCGCCTTCATGTTAGAGAATTTAGGCAACTCCACTAATAACGCCTGTTTTGGCATTGTTACATTAGCGCCTTTCTTTTGGAGAACAAATATACTTTTTGCATTTTTCTCGTTTTTAAACATGGAAACAGGAAGCTGTAATAACCCTTGAATAAAGCATGTTTCTTTAATAAATGCATGTAATTTTGGTGCCTGGTCACTTTCAAAAATGAAGTTTGGTACTAAGAAGAATAAGTACCCGCCCTCTTTCGTATGTTTCACACTTTGTTCAATAAATAAGTGATGGGCATATGACATTCCTTCATCTGCTTTTAATTTATATTCACTTGCACCGATTTCGTTTGGATAATAACCAACTGGCAAGTCTGAAACCACTGCATCAACTGGATCGATATAAAGTGGTGCTAGTCCATCTTGATGGAAGAATTCGATTGCATGCTTTTGTAAATTTGCATTTACTAAAGCAAGTTTAATTAGCACTTCATCCACTTCTACACCAAATCCACTCATTGTTAGTCCTTCTTTGGCGCTATTAAACACTGTAGTCATTAAGTTACCTGTTCCAATTGCAGGATCTAAAACTGTAATTTCATTTTGCCCTTGCATAAATTTATGGAATAAATAACTCATAAACATCCCAACTGCATCAGGTGTCATTTCGTGATTCGCTTGTACGCCTTCTTTCATTCCTTTTAAGATGGCTAACTGAAATGCTTTACGAATTTCTTCACCTTTATATGTTTCTTCATTAAACGTACTATATTCACGATTCAGCCTTTCAATTGCTGATTCGGATAATTCCTCTTGTAAAATCGCTCCCTCAAACAAGTTATCACCTGTTTCTACAAGCGCCTCTAAATATGTTACATCTAATTCTTTACGTAAAACTACCGCAGAAGAATCAAAAATAGAAAATAATGTTTCTACTGTCTGACTCACGTACATTCCTCCTTCTCTCTTTTACACATAACTTATATCATACCACAAAGTGTTTTTTTCCAAAAAGAAAAAGCGACCTCCTGTAAAGAGCTCCCTTTTAAGTTATATATGATATAACGTTTTTTCTCATATATCGATGCCGTTACAGAGCAATATATGAGAAAAAACGACCTCTTTATAAGAGGTCATTTCCTTCACATTACTTCGCAGATTTAGCTGCTTCTAATGCTGCTTCATAGTTTGGATGGCTTGTACCTTCGCTTACGTACTCTGCGTAAACTACTTTGTCGTTGCTATCTACTACGAATACTGCACGAGCAAGTAAACGAAGCTCTTTCATTACTAAGCCGTAAGCTTCACCGAATGAAAGGTCACGGTGGTCAGAAAGTGTTACAACATTTTCTAAACCGTTTGCTGCACACCAGCGTTTTTGAGCGAATGGTAAATCAGCGCTAATTGTTAATACTTTCGCATTTTCAATACCTGCTGCATCTTGGTTAAAACGACGTGTTTGTGCATCACAAACACCTGTGTCGATTGAAGGTACAACACTAATTAATTTCACTTCGCCTTTGTATGTTTCTAAACTTACTGGAGATAAGTCGTTTGCTAATACTTGGAAGTTTGGCGCTTGATCGCCAACTTTAACTTCTGTTCCAACTAAAGTCATTGGATTACCTTTAAAAGTTACGTTTGCCACTTGAAAATCCTCCCTTATTTAAACAAAATATGTACAATGTAAATGATAGTTTGTCCCTATCGATAATGCAAATAAAATCGCTTTATTTACAAAAAAATTAAAGAAGCTAACCTATTGATTAGCTTCTTTATTCGTTAAATTTGAAATTCAGGATCATCTTCTTTTCGTTTATCCATCATTTCTTTCACTTTATCAACAGCTTGTGGAGCTAATTCAATTATTTTATCGATGACGTGTGTTTGTTTATCTAAGTGCAATACTTTCACACCATCTCCATTTATAACAAGAAAGGCAACAGGATTAATAGAAACTCCTCCACCACTTCCCCCGCCAAATGGATGGCGGCCTGAATGTTCTACTTTACCAAATTCACTTCCACCAGCAGCAAATCCGAAACTTACTTTCGAAACAGTAAGAATTACACTTCCATCTGCCGCTTTAATTGGGTCACCAACAATTGTATTTACATCAGTCATTTGTTTTAAATGCTGCATTGCTGTTGTCATTAAACCTTGAATTGGATGTTCCATTCTATATCCCCCCTATGCTTGAACAGATTTTTCTGTCATACCAGATCTTTGCTTCCTCATAAATATGAGCAATTTCACCGCTGTTTTTATAGTGCGGAATATACGAAAAGATGCTGTTAACTCACATCTTGATGCAAATCCTTTTCCTTGAAAAACTGGGGTAATTTCAAATTCTGGTACGTCGACAATATGCATATATTGTCCGACAACTCCAGCAGCCATACCTTTTGTCCCCCATGCATATCCAGTGACAATTCCAGTACTAGCTGCGTCGCCTGCTCCAATTTGTGTATGCCATTTCCAACCATTGATTTTCACTCGTTTGAGAAAATCTTTAACAATAGTATGAACTTCTTGAAGCTTTTTTATCAGTTCACCAATGCTGTCAAGTTGCGCCATAATTTTATTATCGAGTCCGCCGTCCTCTTCAGCTTTTTCGATTTTCTGTCCTGTCTTTTTCTGCTGTTTTTCAATTCTTTCCAACACATCAAATGTATATCGAATCATCCATATTTTCACTTGAAGCAAACATTGCTTTTCCATTTCTGAATATAAAAATGTCACCTTAAGCTTTATTTTCGACAATAGTATAAACAAAATAAAAAGAAGAAGAATTATTATTCCAATTACGAACCACTTCATACGTATCATCCTTTCACTCCGTACCCATTATCGACAACTTTATTCATCATTAAACAGCGTTCCATAAGATTGAATATAAAAATTTTTCTAAAAATAAAAAGGTATTTTGACAATTTATATCGAAATATATTATTTGAACATATCATCAGGGAACGGACTCTAATGATATGTAGCACGAAAAACAGAAAATTTAACTGCAGTGGAGGGATACATAATGGCAGATCGTCGCAATTTATTTTTCTTTTATGGTGATGACAAAGCAACGCTCGTTGAAAAAATGAAACCAATCTATCGTATTTTAGAAGAGAATGGATTTACCATATTAGATCATCCAAAAAATGCAAACGCTATCGTCAGTGTTGGAGATGATGCAACCTTCTTACAAGCCGTTCGTAAAACTGGTTTTAGAGAAGATTGTTTATACGCAGGGATTTCTACGAAAGATGAAATTTCTTTCTACTGCGATTTCCATATTGATCACGTTGATACAGCCCTTCAAGAAATTACAAAAAATGAAATTGAAGTGCGTAAATATCCAACAATTCAGGTAGATGTAGATGGCAGTACATCTTTCCATTGTTTAAATGAGTTCTCATTACGTTCTAGTATTATAAAAACATTCGTTGTAGATGTTCACGTTGATGATTTATATTTCGAAACTTTTAGAGGGGACGGTTTAGTAGTTTCTACCCCAACAGGAAGTACTGCTTACAATAAATCATTGCATGGTGCAGTTGTTGACCCGCTTATCCCATGTTTCCAAGTAAGCGAACTAGCATCTTTAAACAACAACACTTACCGTACGCTCGGTTCACCTTTCATTTTAAATCACGAACGTACATTAACTTTAAAACTAAGACCAGACGGTAACGATTATCCTGTTATCGGCATGGATAACGAAGCGCTTAGTATTAAACAAGTGGAAAAAGCTGTTGTACGCTTAAGCGATAAACAAATTAAAACAGTTAAATTAAAAAACAATTCTTTCTGGGAAAAAGTACAGAGAACGTTTTTATAGGATTAAAATAACCGCAGAATTATGGAATTCCATAATTCTGCGGTTATTTATTTACCCCGATTGGCGCGGACAATAATCTCTTACTATCCGGCCGTTATTCTTGTCAGTTTTTGTCGGTAAGTCGATATATTCCGATAATCGCTCATATATTTTTACGCATCTTTTCTATAGACAACTTGGCCATCTATTACGGTCATTTCTACTTCTACTTCTTTTATTTCTTCTGCCTCAATTTCAAACATATTGCGGTCTAATATTGTAAAGTCTGCTTCATATCCTTTTGTAATTTGCCCTCGCTTCGCTTCTTTTCCAATTGCATAGGCACTTCCTGTTGTAAATAAAGAAACAGCCTCATATACCGTTAATCTTTCCTCAGGCATATAGCATACACCGTCAATAAAACTTCTACGTGTAACAGCGCTATATATGCCTAAAAACGGATTCACTTGTTCAATAGGAGCATCTGAACCACCGTTGCAGTGTAATCCTGCTTCCAGTAACGTCTTCCAAGCGTATGCATAACGAAGACGGCGCTCTCCTAGTTTTTCAATGACTGACGGAAAATCTGATGAAAGGAAGACTGGCTGTATATCTATAATGGCTTGCAAGTTTTTCATTCTTTCAATTAACTCCTCACGAGCAAGCTGACAATGAATAATGCGATCACGTAACCCTTTTGCTGGTGGATATAATTCGAGTGCATCAATGACATATTCAAGCGATAAGTCACCGATAGTATGAATCGCAACTGGCATATGTAAATCTCGTGCTTTCTTCACTAATTCTGCAAGTTCTTCACGTGAGAAAATCGCAACCCCATTCGTTTCCTTCGCATCTTCATACGGTTCACTTAATAATGCTGTTCTTCCGCCAAAAGAACCGTCAGAGAAAATTTTCATTGCCCCAAATTCAATATAATGTTCATTTTCATATTCTTTTCGTTCATGTGCTACTTCATGGTGAACGAGCAAATGGGCTTTAAATGGCATTTCTTTTATAACATGAGAAAACGCATTATATGTTTTTCTAAAACCACCATAATAATTTAAATCTTCCGTATGCCCGCCAACGAGTCCGTATTTCCAGCAATCTTTAATCGCTGTTTGCAGAGCTCTTTGTAAATAAGCTTCATCAATTTCTGGCTGAACATGTTTAATTAATTCTTGCCCTTGTTCATATAAAAGTCCTGTTAACTTATTTGATGAATCCCTGCCAATTTTCCCGCCTTTTGGATCTTCTGTCGCTTCTGTTATATTCACTTCTTGCAGTATGTATGAATTCACCCATGTAACGTGACGACAAACTCTCTTTAATAAAATAGGATGGTCTTTCGAAATTTCATCTAAATCACGCGCGTGAACATCTTTCGTATCTGTAAAGTTATTTTCATTCCATCCTTCTCCAATAATCCAAGAGCCCTTTGGAGCTTCTTCCACTCGCTTCTGAACAAGAGCCAGTACTTCGCTATAAGATGTACAATTTGATAAATCTAGACGGAGTAATCTCTCTCCATGCCCAATAAGATGCATATGGCTATCAACGAGACCTGGGATCATTGTTTTTCCTTTTAGGTCATGTAACTTTACGTTTGAATATCTGCTTTCTAATTCTCCCTTATTACCAGCATCAACAATTATGCCGTTTTCAACGTAAACAGCGTCCACTTTTTCATTTTCTTCTCTCATTGTGTAAATGGTGCCGCCATACCAAATTTCTCCCATATATCCCATCTCCTTTATTTTTTATTGTATAAAAAAAGCACCATTTCAAAACATGGTGCTTTTCTAAAAATTACTTTTGTTCAGTAGTAGACGTTGTAACTTGCCATTCAATATTAAATTTATCTTTTACTTGTCCGTATGCTGGGCTCCAGAATGTTTCTTGAAGTGGCATGATAACTTCTCCACCTTCTTGTAACTTATCGAATACTTCTTTTGCTTTTTCTGCATTACTAATTTGAATTGCGATTGTTACTTGAGATCCGATTGCATGTCCTTGACCTGGGAATGTATCAGAAATCATAAGATCCGTATTACCAACTTTTAAAGTAGCGTGTAAAACACGCTCTTTCGCTTCAGCTGGAATCGGGTATTCTGGATTTTCAGGCATGTCACCAAAAGTTTGCATGACTTCTACTTTTGCATCTAAAGCCTCTTTATAAAACTGTACAGCTTCTTGCCCACTACCATCTAAAACTAAGTACGGATTAATCCCTAAAATCATACGGACACCTCTTTTTTAAGTTTATAAAATCGAACTTGTGTTCGTTTTTATATTATCATTGTTTTGCATTTCATTCAACTATTTACTTCACTGTTTTCAAAATTATTTTGACGGAATCTCCATCTCTTGTTTTCTAAGTTCAATACGGCGAATTTTTCCAGAAATCGTTTTTGGTAGTTCATCTACAAATTCAATTTTGCGAGGGTATTTATATGGTGCAGTGAGTTCTTTGACGTGTTGTTGGAGTGTTGGAATTAATGTTTCTTCGTTCTTTTCTATATTCTCTCTTAATACGATAAATGCCTTCACGACACTTCCACGAATTTCATCAGGACTTGCGACAACTGCACATTCTCTTACGTAAGGATGTTTTACAAGTGCATCCTCTACTTCAAACGGCCCGATTGTATAACCAGAGCTAATAATGATATCATCACCGCGCCCTTCAAACCAGAAGTAGCCGTCTTCATCTTTCTTCGCTTTATCACCTGTAATATAATAATCACCGCGGAATTGCATCGCTGTACGTTCATCGTCTTTGTAATATTGTTTAAAGAGGGCCGGCGTTTCAATGTGAACTGCAATATCACCAACTTCGCCTACTTTAACTGGAGTACCTTCCTCATTTACGATATCGACGTGGTTACCTGGCGTTGGTTTCCCCATTGAACCTGGTCTAATATCCATCCCTTTCATTACACCAACAAGTAATGTATTTTCCGTTTGCCCATAGCCGTCTCTCACTGTAATATGAAAGTGCTTTTGGAACGTTCCAATGACTTCTCTATTTAACGGCTCACCTGCTGATACAGCGCTATGTAATGCCTCTAAATTGTACTGGCTTAAATCTTCTACCTTTGCCATTAATCTATACTCAGTCGGTGTACAACAAAGTACATTTACCTTATTATCGTCTAATAAGTTCAGGTACGTTTTCGGTTCAAACTTACCGTGATATACAAACCCTGTTGCCCCTGATCCTAGCGTTGCTAAAAACGGGCTCCAAATCCACTTTTGCCAGCCTGGACTAGCTGTTGCCCATACAATATCATTCTCTTCAATTCCGAGCCAATTTGGAGCGCTCGTACGTAAATGAGCGTATGCCCACGCATGTGTATGAACGACACCTTTTGGATTTCCTGTCGTTCCTGACGTGTAAGATAAAAAGACCATATCTTCTTTATCTGTCTTCGCCATTTCTAACCTGTCACTCTCTGTTTCTAACGCTGTTTTTAAATTAATCCATCCATCTACTGACTGCTCGCTCAGGACAAATTTTCGAAGAGATTCCATCGCTTCTATATCATCAAACTGCCTAATATACGGCTCATAGCTTACTATCGCTTTTACTTCTCCATGTCCAATTCGATATTCTATATCTTTTTTACGTAACATTTCCGAGCTTGGAATTACGACAAATCCTGCTTTAATAGCAGCAATATACGTCATGTACGCTTCAATTAAACGCGGCATCATAATAAGAAGCTTGTCCCCTTTTTGCAAACCACTTTTTATAAAAGCGTTTCCAATTTTATTCGCACCTTGCATTAATTCAGCGTATGTAACTTCCCTTCGATTCCCTTTATCATCTTGCCAAATTAAAGCTAATTTCCCTTTATCACCCGTATATTTCTCTATTTCAGAAACTAAATTATAAGACGGTGGCGCCAACAATTCTTCTCGCTTCATAAAATATCCTCCCTTTTCTTTATGCCTCCTTTATATAATAAAGAATTTTCTGTTAATTTTGAACCCTCTTCTTTTGACAAATTTTTCAGTTCTGTCGAATTACTAAATGAAATTACATCAACTTACCGACAAATGGCAACACAAAAAAGAAAGAGCGGGAGAACCCGCTCTTTCTAAGCCATCATATGGGATTATTTTTGGTAACCGCCTAATTGTTGCTCAGCTAGTGAAACTAGACGTTTAGTGATTTCACCACCAACAGAACCGTTAGCGCGAGCTGTTGCATCAGCTCCAAGTTGAACACCAAACTCTTGAGCGATTTCGTATTTCATTTGGTCTAATGCTGATTCAGCACCAGGAACCGCTAATTTATTTGTGCTACGTGACATGTTATATCACCTCCTTGTGAGTATAGAGTGTGATAAATAACATGACTTCATACACGTTTTAGATATGGTAATTTATGGTTTAGAAAAGCTCTTCAAATTTTTCTTCTTCCGCCACTACTTCTATCGTTTGTAATACCATTGTTTCTTTGTTCGCTACAGCTTCATCGATTAATGGTGTGAAATCGTATTTCGCTTCAAAACGATTTGCTTTTTCACGTTTCGGCTTCGTCGCTGGGCTTGCTGGTGTAAATACAGTACAGCAATCTTCATATGGACGAATTGAAATATCATACGTGCCGATTTCTTCAGCGATTTTAATAATCTCTAATTTATCCATCGTAATAAGCGGACGAATAACTGGGTAGTTTGTTACTTCGTTAATCGTATGCATACTATCTAACGTTTGGCTTGCTACTTGCCCAAGACTTTCACCAGTCGTAATTGCAAGTGCGTTACGCTCCTCAGCAATACGTTCTGTAATACGCATCATCATACGGCGCATAACCGTCATTGAATAGCTAGATGGGATTTCTTTATTAATCGTTTTTTGCACTTCTGTAAACGGAACAAGGTGAAGCGTTACTCGTTTACAATACTTCGTTAACTCTTGCGCTAAATCGATTACTTTTTGTTTTGCACGCTCACTTGTGAAAGGTGGACTATGGAAGTGAACTGCTTCCACAGATACGCCGCGTTTCATCGTTAAGTAAGCTGCTACTGGGCTATCAATACCACCAGAAAGAAGTACCATTACTTTTCCGCCAACGCCAACTGGTAAACCGCCAGCTCCCATACGCTCATCACACATAATGTAGCTATAACCACTGCGAATTTCTACACGTACATTTACATCTGGATTATGAACATCTACAGTAATATCTTCTGTATTTTCTAGAATGTGTCCACCAATCTCAGGTAATAATTCCATCGTTCTCATTGGGAAATGCTTATAAGAACGGTGTACAGTAATTTTAAATGTTTTCACATCGCCTTTTACTTGTAAGAAAGCTGCTAATGCACCTTCTTTAATGTCTTCTAATTCTGATGGTACTTTCATCGCTAAGTTAAATTTATGAATGCCAAATACATCTTTCAATCTTTCAGATACCGCTTCATGATCTTCGCCATTTAACTGGATGTACATACGGTCATGTGTTGCATCGATTTTAATATTTGGGAATTTTTTCAGTTTGAACTTCACGTTATCTTTTAATGTGCTTACAAATTTAGAACGGTTCTTACCTTTTGTCGTCATTTCTCCATAACGCACTAAAATATATTCATATTTCAACATAATTTCTTTACCTCATCACTTCATATAATTTTGGCATCGTCTCTTTTACAATACCTTCAAATTGTTTTACTTCTTCCATTGTGTTTTCTGGTGCCAAACTAATACGAATAGCGCTTGCAGCTGCTGCATGCGGCACTCCCATTGACACTAACACTCTACTCACTTCATTTGCTTTTGAAGAACAAGCAGATTTCGTTGACACATATACACCGTGTTCTTCTAAAGCATGAACGACTACTTCTGGTTTTAAACCAACAAATGATACATTTAAAATGTGCGGTGCTGCATATGCAAGCGACGTGTTAATCGTTACATCTTCCATCTCTTTAAAGAAACGAACAAGCTCTGCTTGTAAACTTTGCAAATGAGCTACCTTTTCTTTCACTTGTTCCATTGTCATGCGAAGTGCTTTCACCATCGCTACAATGCCAGGTAAATTCTCTGTACCAGAGCGATACTTAAGCTCTTGTTGACCACCTGATAAAATCGGATCTAATCTTACGCCATCGCGTACATAAAGAAGACCTGTTCCTTTTACACTGTGGAATTTATGTCCAGATATTGAGCAAAGATCAATATGAGAAGCATATAAATCAAGCGGTACTTTTCCTATCCCTTGTACATGATCTACATGGAATCTTATTTTCGGATGATTCGATAATAACGTTCCAATTTCAGCAACGGGTTGAATTGCTCCGGTTTCGTTGTTCACATGAATAATTGACACAAGAATCGTATCTTCACGAAGCGCTCGTTTCACATCTTCTACCGATACAACACCATGCTCGTTAACCGGTAAATATGTTACATCAAACCCGAGTTCTTCTAATTGCTTATATGCTTCAAACACAGACGCGTGTTCAATATTTGTTGTAATGATATGTTTGCCACGCGAACGATTCCTCATCGCTATCCCTTTAATCGCAAGGTTATTTCCTTCCGTTCCACCTGATGTAAAAATAATTTCAGAAGGTTTAACACGAAGAAGCTGCGCTGCAATCGTTCTTGATTGTGTTAATAGACGCTCTGCCTCTCCTCCAAGCGAATGAATAGAAGAAGGATTACCAAAATATTTCCCAGCAACCGTCACGTACGATTGAAGAGCTTCTGGATATGGCTTCGTCGTCGCACTATTATCAAAATAGATCATCGTTCTTCCCCTTTCAGCGCTATCACATCGTATAATCATATCATAAATACGTGTCATTACGCTAAGACTACGCAAAGGTTCCGTTTTATCTCGATTGGTGAAGGCTAATAATTGGCGAGGATGCCCTCCCATTACAGTTTCACTTTATCCCGCGTTAACGGGCAATAAGACTCTCACCTCAAAATCCAGTTAGAGCAAAGAAGTTAGATGGGAGATTAACTGCCCGTAAATGTCCGATTGGTGAAGGCTAGTAATCAGTGGGGATGAATCCTCCCACCGATTACAGTTTCACTTTATTTTGAAACGAATAACCTTGCTGTATTCCGCTATTCATTATAGCAACATCGTCTGCAAAATTACATAAAAAAACAAACCCTTTTATGAAAGGGTTTGTTCATTGTCTACATATTCAGCTATTTTTTGAACAACGCCAGGTTCAAGTTGCTCTAATACTGAAGCCGCTTGTTCTAAAGCTGCATCGTATTGGTATTCACGGAATAATTTCTCAGCATAATTTAAACTTTCTGCTAGGTTTTCATCATGACTACGGTAACGGTTACCGTACTGAATTAATTTTTCCACTAAATACGCTTGTCCAATTAACTCTTCTGTCATTTCAGCCACACCGTTCACAGTTGTATATGCTTCTTCTAAACTGCTATTTACAGCGTTCATATTTAACGGCTTCACTTCTAATTGTTCATATACAGCTTGCATTGCCATTTGCCCTCTTTTTAAATCTTCCATAATACTCTCTGGAAGACCTGGCAAATTCGACTTTTGCATAAAGCGTTTCGTTTCGAAAATAGTATTTCGCATTTCTTGTAACTTCTCACGTGCTTCAAATTCTTCTTTGCGCATCGTTTGCAGCATTTCTTTATATTCTGCATGAAGTACTTTTAACGTTTCACATTGCTCATAAACCTCTTCTAGTTCCTCGCGAATAATAGAGAAGGCAATATCTTGTTCTGCAACGCGTAATTGTAGCATTTCAAAACGTTTCGTTAAAATGTGCATTTGCTTTTCAATTACTTTTTGAGACTCAATGTCTTTATCTTGTAACTGATAGCTTTGTTTCACAAGTTGTGTTTCTGTTTTCGTTTCAATCGTTTCGATGCGCATTTCTTCTAAATCATCATAAACAGAAAGTGTTTTTTGCTCCACATAATGTCTCGCATGTACTTCTTGTTCCAGTTGATCGTAGAAGCCATCTAAACGTGTTTTTAAGTTTTCTACTTTTTCAGCCGCTTCTGTTATATGAAGCTCCTGTATATCCATTAAACATGTTTGTAGTTGTTTCGTCATATCACGAACTTCTTTAGGGACTTCCAAATAATCTAATACATAACCTTGTCTTACCATATCATTGTGTCCGTGTAATAAATCTTCCAGCTGAACTGGTAACGTCGCTTGACACTCTACCAATAAATCTGGAATTTGGTGAATAATGATTTCTAAATCTGCTAAACCTTCTTCCAAACTAATAACAATTTCTCTCGCTTTTAAATAGTCGCCATTGTTTGTCGCTTCTTCAAAGGTTTTAAATTTCTCAGATTCAGCGTCTAGCATCTCTTCGATTTTCTGCTCTGCTGCTCCATACATATGTCTATGAGCAAGAACACTCTTTTTCATACTACGATATGTATCACGTAACCCTTCAATTTCCGAGCTATTTTTCTCATGGCTTTCTAACAATTGCTGTAATTCATTTAAAATGTCCGTAATACGATTATCAGCGTCATCTAAACCACTTATGGATTCGTTCATCGCATGCTTTGCTTTTCGGAAGGAGAATTGCGAGGCGAATTTTCGCGCTTGCGCTAAATCTTTGTCAGCTTTCGGAAGGGTTGTTGATACAATTTCATCCCATTCTTCACGCCATTTACCAAACAGTTCTTCTGTTTGACCCGTCATGTTTAAATCTTTTACCCGTTTTAGTTCATCTGCCACAGGTTTATCTTTTATCTCTTGTTTCCACTGCTCCAGTGCTTCAATATCTTTATATGAACGATTTCTTATCACAAGCTCTATCATGAGCAGCACTAGAATAGAGCTTACTACAATGATAACGATCGTCAGGATAGAATCCATGCAAAAAAGCCTCCTAGTTATATCTCTTTTTTTGTCCGTTCCGTTTATGAAATGGAAGGCATTATGTATAAAAAGGGAATTCCCCTATATTTAACAACTAACAATGTACTAATCATACCATGTAATGGTTTGTTTTTGACCTAGTTTTTTTAAAAATTTCATGTTCCTTTCAATGTGATTGTAATCTTTCTCAATATTCCGCCTACGTCACTACCTATCCTCAAATGATTGTAATAACAAACAATCTTTCGTATGGGATACGAAATAAATTTTCCGCATGAGTGGTGGTTCAACAGAAATTACATGTACATTTCCTTGCCTTACAGACTGCTCTACTGCCCTTTCTGGAAGTAACGTGATACCAAGGCCAGCTTTTACCATTGCAAGCATCGGTTCTGCGTAAGATGTTTCCACAGCTATAGTTGGTTTTACACCTATTTCATGAAACATGTTCATAATCATTTTCCTTACATCACATATTTCTGGATATACAATTAATTTTTCATTGTGCAGCTCTTCTATTTGAATGACTATCTTCTCTTTGTACGGATGATTATTTGAAACGGCACAAACAATTTTCTCTTGTTGCACTTCTTTTATATACGTAGCACCTTCTACTACTGAATCGATGAACATCGCGTCAATCTCCCGCGCTTTAAATAACTCTCTTAATACTTCCGTATGTCCGATTTGCCATTCCACTTCGAACTCATCACCTAATATATCTTTACATTCTGATATGTAATACTCCGCTAAACTCGGTAGTATACCCATTGAAAACTTCCGGTTCTCTTGATACCCCCTCATTTCTGTTTTCACTTCATTTATTTGCTCCAAAATTGGTAACATTCTTTTTATAAATAACTCTCCTGCCTCCGTTAACTCTACTCCTTGCGCAGAACGTTTAAGTAAAGTAACTTCTAAATCCGCTTCTAACTTTTGAATTTGTTTACTAAGCGCTGGTTGAGATATATGTAAAATCTTACTTGCCTTTGATAAACTTCGCGTATGCTTCACTTCAATAAACGATCGTACTGCCTCCAAATCCATTGTACACACCTCTAACAAAAAGTTATAACCGTTATAAGAAATCGATATTTCCTCCTATAAACAATTACTCTTTATACTTATTTCATCAACTTACTATAACGAAATGTAAAGGGGAAAGATACTCTTGAACAAAAAACAAATGCTACTCGGATCCTTTCTATGCTTACTCGCCGTCACTGCCTGGGGATTTATGTTTCCTGTAATGGCAAATGCTCTGCAATTTATCGATCCATTCTTCTTCACAACGCTTCGCTATGGATCAGCAGCTATTATTTTTCTTATTTTGCTATTAATTACTGAAGGAAAGACTTCACTCCGCTTAGAAAAAAGAACACTTTCTCTATTCTTTTACGGGACAGTCGGTTTCGCGGGGTATGGTTTTCTCGTTTTCTACGGACAACAACTTGCCGGACCTTCCGGAGCAATCCATGCAGCTATGATTCAATCCCTTATGCCACTGATTGCCTTATCACTGCAATGGATAACGAAAAATCGCCGCCCACAAAACTATACATTCCTTTGTATGTTCGTTGCATTACTTGGTGTTATGCTTGTCATTTCAAAAGGAAATATTGAATTATTATTTGGAGCTGCAAGCCACTTATCGACAAATATATTGATGCTATGCGGCGTTACTTGCTGGGTCATTTATACAAACGGGGGTGCTCGTTTTCAATCTTGGTCACCACTTAGGTACACGACATTAACTTGTTTATTTGGCTCCATTTCACTCATCGTTATTGTTACTTTCTTAACGTACACAAATATAGTTACTATACCGTCACTGCGTACAGTTGTGAGCGTTCGTTTTGAGCTCTTTTATATGTCGATTATCGCAGGCGTTATCGCTGTATTTTGCTGGAATATGGGAAATCGCTATATTTCATCTATTAACGGCATATTATTTATGAATTTAGTTCCTATCCTTGCACTAATCGGTTCTATCTTTCGAGGTTATACAGTGGATAAAATTGAAATCGCTGGAGCTGCATTAACAATTATCGCGCTATTATGTAACAATTTATGGCAAAGAAAAGTAAACATAAAAATCCCCACCTCAGTTCGTTAGGTGGGGATTCTTCACATATGAACAGCTCTTGGCCATTCATGGTACATATTCGCTTTACATAATGCTTGTTCCATCCATTGCTCAATCTCTTTCGTATACATTTCTATGAAAAATGTCTCAGACGGGAAAGAATGGAGTACTTCTGATATATATTGTGGATATAAAAACGGCATACTTATCATACCTTTTAATTGCGTCATAAACATTGTAAATGATACTTTCTGAAATTCTTGTTTCATTTGTCCTTGTCTAATCATTTGTTCTATATAATATCTTTCTTTAGAAAAATAAACGGTCATCACTTCACGAATTAATGTCGTATCAAGCGAAAGCTCTCGGTAGAAGAAACGTGTTAGTTCTCTATTTTCAAATTGATATCGTAAAATCCCGCGCACCATTTGCACCATTACATCTTTAGCCGACAAATACTCTCTCTGTTCAAACGACATTTCAATCACATGAATATATCCTTCTAAAAAATCAGTAATAAGCTGTTCTAATAAACCTTGCTTCCCAGCAAAATAATATGAAATATTCGCTACATTCACATCCGCTCGCTTTGCAATGTCTCGCACTGACGTTCCATCATAACCTTTCGTATTAAACAACGATATTGCCGCATCAATTACTTTTTGTTTCGTCTGCTTCATGCGCTCACTTCCCTTCACTGAACAGCTATAGTTTAAATTTCTTGACTTTTAAGACAAATTCCTTTAATTTTCTATCGACAAAGTCATGTGAAATACATCGTATTTTGCTAATATTTTACACATCTCGATAAAAAAGGAGCTGTTTCCATGTTTACTAAAGAAAGTTATGCAGGATCTCGCGTGCAGCAATATGAGACAGTAATTAAACAACTGGATGCGTTATTAACTGGCGAATCAAACGTAGTCGCAAACTTATCAAATGCGTCCGCATTATTAAACCAATTTTTAGATCGCGTTAATTGGGTTGGCTTTTACGTAACAGAAGGAACTCAGCTTGTTCTTGGACCATTCCAAGGAATGCCTGCTTGCGTGCGCATTCCATTTGGACGAGGCGTTTGCGGCGTTGCAGCTGAAACGAAAACAACGCAGCTTGTAGCAGACGTTCACCAATTCCCAGGTCACATCGCTTGCGATAGTGCTTCTAATTCAGAAATCGTTGTACCGATTGTGAAAGAAGGAGCTGTCATTGGTGTACTTGACATTGATAGTCCTGAAAAGAATCGTTTCGATGAAGTAGATCAGCGCTATTTAGAAAAGTTTGTGGAAACACTCCTAAAACATATGTAAAAAGAAAAGAGCGAGTTATCGATTTAGTACGTCCTGTACAAAACCGATAGCTCACTCTTTTTTATTGATTAACAGTAGATATTTTCTTTAATGCCTGCTCTAAATCAGAAACGATATCCTCCCACGATTCTAAACCGACCGATAAGCGTATTAAATTATCAAAAATGCCCATTTCTTTTCTTAGTTCCGCTGGAATCGCAGCGTGCGTCATCGTTGCTGGATGCTGAATTAATGTTTCTGTATCTCCTAAACTCACCGCAATTGTAATAAAGTGAAGATCATTAATAAACGCTTGTGTCTCTTCTTTTCCGCCTTTTACTGAAAAAGAAATAACACCGCCCCCGTGTTTCATTTGACGAGATGCTAACTCTCCTTCTGGATACCAAACATCTTCTACCGCATCATGTTTTCTTAAGAACGATACAATTTTTTCTGCATTATCACAATGACGGTCCATTCTTACTGCTAACGTCTTTAACCCGCGTAATAATAACCACGCATCAAACGGCGCCATAATACCGCCGATATCTTTTCGCATCGGGCGAATCTTTTCAGCTAATGCTTTCGTTTTACAAATTGTTACACCCGCTACAACGTCACCGTGACCACCAATATATTTTGTCGCACTATGCACAACAGCGTCACAGCCAAGCTCAAGCGGTCTTTGTAAATAAGGTGAACAAAATGTATTATCAACAATAACAAGTAAACCTTTTCGCTTCGCAACCTGAATCACTTGTTTTAAATCAATTAATTTCATTGTCGGATTAATCGGTGTTTCAACGAAAATAAGCTTTGTATTTGGACGAATTTTATTTTCAATATCAACCTCTGTCTCCATATCACAAAACGAATGCGTAATCATAAATTTTTCTTCTAACACTTCTAAAAAACCGTACGTGCATCCATATAATCCATTTGAACAAATAATATGATCTCCAGCTTTTAGAAAACCGATTAACGTTGCTGAAATAGCTGCCATACCAGATCCGAAGGCAAGCGCCTCTTCTCCTCCTTCTAACACCGCCATACGTTCTTCAAATAATTTCACAGTTGGATTTCCAAGCCGTGAGTAAATATAAGATGGATCCACTCCCGCAAAACTCGCCTCTCCTTGCTGCGCAGTCTCAAATGTAAATGTAGAAGTTTGAAATAAAGGTGGTGTTAAACTTCCTTTATGTTCCTCAGGTATATAACCGTGGTGAATTAACGCTGTCTCCATATGCTTCTTTTTCATAAAAACATCCCCCTTATGTTTTTATTGCCGCATATTCATCCATAAAAATTTGATGAACGTTTTCCTTCATTTTATGTAAGCGTTTTATTTGTGTTTCTATCTCTTCTTCTATATTGTTTTAAATTCCTTCTTATATTAATTTCCAAAATTTTTATGCATAAAACAAAAACGTACTCGCTTGACGAAACTCTGGGTAAAAGATATAATAGCGTTTGTGTAAAATAAAAAGGCAGCCTTGTAATGTGAGTTTATCGTTTGTATTTTGTTCCTCTACGGAGGTGTATCTCGTAACTCCCTGCTGCTGGAGCGAAGGTACATGAAAACAAAATGCCCGTAAATATCGATTACGTCTGTTTTTATTTTACGTAAATAAAAACATTTTTAAAGGAGGAGTCAACTATGGCTCGTTATACAGGTCCAGCTTGGAAACTGTCTCGTCGTCTTGGAATCTCTCTAAGCGGCACAGGAAAAGAATTAGAAAAACGCCCTTACGCACCAGGTCCTCACGGTCCTAACCAACGTAAGAAACTTTCAGAATACGGTTTACAATTACAAGAGAAACAAAAACTTCGTCACATGTACGGCATGACTGAGCGTCAATTCCGTCGCACATTTGACCAAGCAGGTAAAATGCCTGGTAAGCACGGCGAAAACTTCATGATCCTTCTTGAAGCTCGTCTTGACAACTTAGTTTACCGTATGGGCTTAGCTCGCACTCGTCGTGCAGCTCGCCAATTAGTAAACCACGGTCACATCATGGTTGATGGCGCTCGCGTAGATATCCCATCTTACCGTGTAAAACCTGGTCAAACTATCAGCGTTCGCGAAAAATCTAACAGCCTTGTTGTTGTTAAAGAAGCGATCGAAGTTAACAACTTCGTACCAGAATACTTAACTTTCGATGCTGACAAATTAGAAGCTACTTACACTCGTCACGCTGAGCGTTCTGAGTTACCAGCTGAAATCAACGAAGCATTAATCGTAGAGTTCTACTCTCGTTAATCTCGGTACTCTGCAAAGAGTAGTATTAAAAGCCTTAGGAACCTTGTTTATCAAGGGGCCTGGGCTTTTTTTATTAAATATAGCCTGTATATGTATAAAAACGGAACAATGTAACAAAATAAAACTTAGCCCTCTCTCTAAAATTTCATCCATTTTTATCCACATTAATAAAAACCTACCCCATAACTCATTTTTCTTTGCTGTACTCTCCTTTTGTTAACATTATTTTTACAACGTATTTATTTGTACATAATCTATACCTTCCCTTTTTCTATTCACATTCAACTTAAAAACCTCTTCATCACCCGAGCATCTGAATAAGATTAAAAAAACTTAATGAACAAGTATCTCTTTAACTGTCAAATTATTAGAATATTCAATTTACAACCCCTTCCTTAAATTGGTATTATTTTCTTGTAAGGGGAGGGAAAGTTCATGTCTTTAAATATGTATCTCGGTGAAGTACAAGCTCAAACAGAAAGTATGAACTCTTTATGTAACGCTACTATTCAAGGTATGGAACAAATTATTCATTCTATTGACGCTTTTGCATTGGATACTGTTCTACAAGGGCAAACATATAGCAGTGCAAAAGCATATTTCTTACAAACCTTTCGTCCGTTAGCACAAGGAATCATTTACTTATGCGAAGAATTAATCCTTCAAAATAATGCCTTTCCAAGAGACTTTCAATCACAGGTAGCTTCTACAGATGTTATCGAACAGGAGATAATAGAACAAATTCGAGAAATCGATCGAATGATAGCAAGTACAGAAGCGCTCAACCAAACTATGTCGATCCCAGGTATGGACGCTATGGTAAATCTTTTTACTGTCATGAGGCAAAAACTGCAAGAAAAATTAGAACATCTATATGAATTTAATTATACTTCTAGTAATAATTATGATACTGCACTCCAACTAGCCGCTAGCATTGCGACAGGTTTGGCGGAAGTACAAAGCGGAAAAGGTTTTAGTCCCGCCAGTGGTACATTTAGTACACAAGGGTTGAATATGGAATGGACGGGTCCTATTCAAGCAATTACAGAAGAAAAAAAACGAAAAGCTGATTATTTAATTAAAGATGGAGAAATGTCCGGTAGGCTAGAAGAAACATCTGCAATTAAAAAAGCGTGGGGCGATAAGGTAGACAGTGTAGTTAAAATGTTCGAAACAGTAAAAAAGATATGGAATGGTACTGTAATCGGAACAGGGAAAGCTGTTGAAGATACAATCAAGTCCATGGAAACTTTAAGTAATATGAATATAAGGAATATGGATATAGAAACTTTTATTAATGTTACATATGCGATTTTACATTTGGATGAAACGGCGAAAAATATGTGGCATACATTTTCAAGTACCGTGAAACGAGATATGATAAATGGAGATGCAGAGAGCCGTACGCAATGGATTACTTATGCATTAACCCAAATAGGTATTGGTCTAATCACCGACAAGGGATTAGGTAGAGCAGGACTTGTTATAAAAGGAGTAAAAGCATCAAGTGGAGCAAGTACATTAACAAAAGGAGTAACACTAATAAAAGAAATGAGGCACGCATCTGAGATTTTACAATCTTTTAAGAAAGATGTTTCTTATGCTTTCTCTGGTGGAACTATCATAACCAAGATACCTCAAAGCGAATTGAATCAAGCCTACTATAATTTTGCAAAGACTACAATTTCAAGTGCACAAAAAAGAAATTCTCCAGGAACAGTAACTTCAAGTTTTAATCTTGAACGAAGTTTAGGGACTCAAAAGAAACTAATGTATAATAAAGGTTCAATTGGTGTTATTCCACAAGAAATTCGAAATAAGCTAATTGGAAAAAATTTCAACTCCTTTGATGATTTTAGAAAAGAGTTTTGGAAAACAGTTGCTGATTCAGACTATGCGACAGAATTTAACCAAAGAAATATAAACCTTATGAAAGAGGGTAAAGCTCCATTCGCTCCATTATCTGAGAAGTATGGTCAGCACAATCAATATATTTTGCACCATAAACAACCAATTCACCAGGGTGGAGATGTGTACAATCTCGATAACTTAATAATTGTTTCTCCTAAAATGCATCAAAATGTTTTAGATCGTTCATATCATTTCGGTAAAAAAGGTTAATGATTATGAAAGGATGGTTAGTATGACACTCAAAATGACAAAAGAAGAACTTATTGAACTTGTAACAAAGATTTGTAATCCTAAATTACCTGAAGAAGAACTTAATGAATACGTAAACCAATTTAATAATAGCGGTGTACCTCATCCCGCTCCAAGTGATATAATCTTTTGGGATTTTAGGGATTTAACACCGGAAGAAATAGTAGAGATTGCATTGAATTACAAAGAAGAAGAAAACTAAAACATGTAAAGAATAAGCCGCCCCGAAAAAACGAGCGGCTTTCTTCATTATCTAATTCATTTTATACTGTCCTATTTGTTCTAATGTTAGTATTTCTTTTCAATGCTAATAAAACATTAGAATTATCATTTCTGAATTTAGCCAGTGTACCTTCTTCTAACACTTAAAAACACTACATTCTACCCCATAACTCAT
>NZ_JBNLYE010000055.1:0-21542 GCF_050172095.1 Bacillus sp. GMs2/2 | reverse complement strand
TATAATAAGGGATTGTTACGTTTTTTTGTAGGTAAAGAGATGTAACGAAAAAATTGAGTTAAGGAATGTGAATGTATGAAGAAATTAAGTAAAGTAATGTCATTTTGTTTGGCCGCTAGTATGCTTGTTATAACGGGGTGTGAAACAAGTGAAAACAAAGTTCAAGTGAATAAAATGATTGACCAGCTTGATGAAGCGCCAGAAGTGACAGAAAAAGAAGCAAAAAAGATTGTAAGAAAGAGTGTAGATGGAATAGCAAACGCGTTTAGTGAGATGGAAAAAGAAAATGGATGGAGCCGAAATAATCCTGGGGATTTAGAGACAGTTAAAAAAGGAGTTAAGGGATTAGTTTCAAAAAAGTTTGTAGAGAATCAGCTTCCTGAATTGCTTAATAACTTTAATAGATCGAGAGAGACTGATATGTTACCATTCCCAAATTATTTTCAATCTGAAATAAGATTTTCTTCTTCACAAGATAAAGAAAATTTAACGGTACATACATTAAGTTTAGAAGATGAAATAGGTCATGCGGCCCAAGAATGGGAATTTCATTTGGTGTATAAAGAAGGGGAATGGTTAATGGATAAATGGTCATTCGTTTTTCCTGAAGATTTAAAACTTACAAAAGAAGAAGCAAATAGAATTTTACAAATGCCAGACGATAAGAATGTGTCATTTGTAAGTGAAGAAAATAGTGGCGATAAGAAATATATATTCAAAGATAGTAACGGATTAATTACTGTAAATGCGAAAACATCTCTTATTTCATACAATGTAGATGAAAATAGGTATGAAAAAGTAACGAAAGAAAGAAATATTCAAGAAACAGAACAAGTACAGAGAAAGGATTCCAGTGCGTATACAGGCTCAAAAGACGAGAAACAATCGCAAAAAGAATCTTCTTCAAAGATAGATAGAGCAAATGTTTTAAGCGAATTAGCTGCTATAGATAAACAAGAAAAACATACGAATGCTATGTCAACCAATGATATAGTAAATGAAATAGAAGGAAATTATGAACTGTGGGATAATAAACTAAATGAAATTTACAGTACATTAAAAAGTACGATGTCAGCTGATGCGTTCCAGTCGTTAAAAACGAAACAAATTGCGTGGGTTAAAGAAAAAGAAAGTAAAGTTAAAGCAATTGGTACTGATACAAATAACGGAACGATGAGGCGTATCGAAGCCTCAGAAGAGAAATATAAGATGACAAAAGCAAGGTGTTATGAATTAGTAAATGGGTATATGAATTAGTGTGAACGAATATAAAAAAATGCGTTGCTTATAAGCAACGCATTTTTTATTTACGCTTTTAATTTCATTACAATATCAGCATCTGGTGTTACATATACGGTTTGCTGATTGTCGTACGTAACAAAACCAAGTTTTGCACCACTCGGTTTTTTGACATGGCGTATTTTGGTGAAATCAACAGGTACAGAGCTAGACTCTTTCGCTTTACTGTAATAGGCAGCAATTTTGGCAGCTTCTAGTAAAGTTTCTTCAGCAGGTTCTAAAGAACGAATGACAACGTGAGAGCCAGGTATGTCTTTCGTATGTAACCAAATTTCATCACGGCGGGCAAACTTCGTTGTTAAATAATCATTTTGTTTATTGTTTTTACCAACGAAAATCTCTGTGCCATCACTTGCTACATATTTATCTAATACTGGTTTAGTAGGCTTTTTCTTTGCGTTTTTCGTTTTACGATTGCGCACATAACCTTCTTCAGCTAATTCCTCACGAATTTCTTCAATATCTTTTGAAGAAGCAGCTTCCATTTGTTGAAGTAAGCTATCAAAATAAAGAATTTCTTCATTTGTTTTTTCGATTTGTTCTTCTACAACAACAACTGAATTTTTTGCTTTTTGATACTTTTGGAAATAGCGTTGTGCATTTTCAGATGGTGTTTTTAAAGGATCTAATGTAATTTTTACAGTTCCACCATTCTCATCGTAATAATTAACGACCTCAATATCTTTATCGCCCTTTTTTAAAGCGTACATATTGGCTGTAAGTAGCTCTCCAAATAGTTGATATTTATCTGCTTTTCCAGCATCTTGCAGTGTTTTTTGGAGTTTAATGAGTTTTTTCTCGTTTTTATTTTTTTCGTTTTGCATAAAGCGTTCTAAATCATGAGCTTGTTGTTTTACACGATCACGTTCTGCTTTGCCAAAGAAGAAACGATCTAACAATTCGCTTACTGATGAGAATGTTTTTTCTTCTCCTTGCAAGTGTGTAAGAGGGAAAAGATAAAAGAATTCTTTTCCATTTGCAGTAATCATTGTAGGTGTATATGCATGAGATAGTAATGGTGTTTGTATAGAGAAAAATGCTTCTGATAATGCTTTCTCGTTTACCATACCGGCTTTCTTTACTATTTCTTTTGCAAATAATGGGGATATTCCCATGAAAGCACCGACGAGTTGTTTATCCATATTTCCAGATAGAAAGTCTAGCGGTCTAATAAAATCATCTGCGGTTTCAATTTGCAGAGGATTGATTTTATGTTGGGCTGGTGGCGCGACGTACTCAGCACCAGCATATACAGTTCGGTGACGGTTTACGGCTAATGAAACGTGTTTTAAGCTATCTAAAATCACGTTTGTTTTCGTATCTAATAAGATAATGTTACTATGTCGTCCCATTATTTCAATTACTAATGTTTTTAATGATTCGTCTCCGATTTCATTACGACTGCGAACAGTAATTTGAATAATGCGTTCTAAGTCGATTTGTTCAATTTTTTCAATAAATCCACCTTCTAAATGTTTGCGAAGAAGCATACAGAACATCGGCGGTATTGCTGGCGAATCGTAGTTTTGATTCGTTAAGTGCATACGCGCATATGTAGGATGAGATGAAAGAATTAGTTTTTGGTTCTTTCCATTCGCTCGAATATGTAATAAAATCTCGTATTTTGAAGGTTGATATATTTTGGAAATTCTTCCTGTGTAAAGAGAATTTTCAATTTCATGTGTAATCGCTCTTGTAAATAATCCATCGAATGCCATAAATGAACACTCCTTTCTAACTAAATGTTAATTATAGCATTTTTTTGGACGAGGCTGAATAAGCTTTCAATAGAGTATGTCTGGAATCAGGAGGTCGATAGCAGGATGAACTGGTATGGAATGCGAGCACATGAAGTGGAAGAAAGAACGAATACGAATGTAAAGGTTGGACTTACAGAGAAAGAAGCAGAAGGGCGAGTAAAGAAATTTGGTACTAATGAATTAGAAGAAGCAAAAAGGCCTTCTGCACTAATGGTATTTTTAGCACAGTTTAAAGATTTCATGGTACTCGTTTTGTTTGGAGCAACAATTGTTTCTGCGTTTTTAGGTGAATACATTGATTCTATTGCTATTGTTGCCATTGTTATTATCAATGGTATTCTCGGCTTTTTTCAAGAAAGAAAAGCTGAAAAATCATTGGAAGCTTTAAAGGAACTAGCCGCTCCGCAAGTTACTGTAATGCGGAATGGAAAGTGGGTAAAAGCACCATCTAAAGCACTTGTTTTAGGTGATATTATTAAGTTTTCCAGTGGTGATCGTATTGGGGCTGATGTGCGTCTTGTTGAGGCATCAAGTTTATATATTGAAGAGTCTGCTTTGACAGGGGAGTCCGTACCTGTACAAAAGAAGGTAGAAGCATTGCAAGGGCAAGATGTTGCAATTGGGGATCAAAAAAATATGGCTTTTATGGGGACAATGATTACGCGAGGATCTGGTACAGGAGTCGTTGTAGCAACTGGTATGAATACAGCGATGGGGCAAATTGCAAATATGTTGCAAAATGCAGAGCAAATGGAAACGCCACTGCAAAGAAGGTTAGAACAGCTCGGAAAAATATTAATTATTGTAGCTCTTATTTTGACAGCGCTCGTTGTATTGGCTGGTGTGTATCAAGGGAATGAAGTATATCATATGTTTTTAGCTGGCGTATCGCTAGCTGTTGCGGCTATTCCAGAAGGATTGCCAGCAATTGTTACAGTAGCTTTATCACTTGGTGTACAGCGTATGATAAAAAAGAGAGCAATTGTAAGGAAGTTACCGGCCGTAGAAACGTTAGGCTGCGCTTCTGTTATATGCTCTGATAAAACGGGAACAATGACGCAAAACAAAATGATGGTAACACATATGTGGTCAGGCGGAGAATTGTGGAAAGTGACAGGGCAAGGATATGAACCTAATGGCTCTTTTATGAAAGGTGAAAAAGAAGTGAATCCAGCTAAGACAAAATCACTTTATCAGCTACTTACATTTGGTTCACTATGTAACAATGCAAATATTATTCAAAAGAAAAAGGCGTACGTATTAGATGGAGATCCGACAGAGGGAGCGCTTGTAGCTGCAGCAATGAAAGCTGGGATAACACGTGAGGCATTAAAAGGGAAATTTGAAATTATTCGTGAATTCCCCTTTGATTCAACTCGAAAAATGATGAGTGTTATTGTACGAGATCGAGAGGGGAAAAAGTTTATTGTTACGAAAGGAGCACCGGATGTTCTTTTGCAACTGAGTCAAACAATCTTGTGGGGGGATAAGCAGCAGCCGTTAAGTGAGCTATATAGAAAAGAAGTACAGGCGGCTATTCATAGCTTAGGTAGTCAAGCGCTTCGAACAATTGCAGTTGCGTTTAAACCTTTAAAAGTCACGGATTCTATTGAACATGAAAGAGACGTTGAAAAAGATTTTATGTTGGTTGGAATACAAGGTATGATTGACCCGCCAAGGCCAGAAGTGGCGCAGGCGGTAAAAGAGTGTAAAGAAGCTGGTATTCGAACAGTAATGATTACAGGTGATCATAAAGTGACAGCAATGGCGATTGCTGAACAATTAGGAGTTTTACCACCAGATGGACGCGTTGTTGAAGGAGTAGAACTCGCGAATATGGATGTGGAGGAATTAGAAAATGTTGTAGAAGATACGTATGTATTCGCTCGTGTATCACCTGAGCATAAATTGAAAATTGTTAAGGCACTGCAAAATCAAGGACATATAGTAGCGATGACAGGTGATGGAGTGAACGATGCTCCAGCGATAAAAACAGCGGATATTGGGATAGCGATGGGAATTACAGGGACAGATGTTGCGAAAGAAGCCTCTTCACTTGTTTTACTAGACGATAATTTTGCTACAATTAAATCAGCAATTAAAGAAGGAAGAAATATATATGAGAACATACGTAAGTTCATTCGCTACTTATTGGCGTCAAATGTTGGAGAAATTTTAGTTATGTTATTTGCGATGTTACTTGCATTACCACTGCCGATGGTTCCTATTCAAATTTTATGGGTGAACTTAGTTACTGATGGTTTACCAGCGATGGCATTAGGTTTGGATAAGGCTGAAGGAGATGTGATGAAGAGAACACCGCGTCACCCGAAAGAAGGGGTATTCGCTAGAGGGCTTGCGTGGAAAATAATAAGTCGAGGGTTTTTAATTGGAGCAGTGACGTTAGTGGCGTTTATTATTGCGTATAACCAACATCCAAATGAACTGAAATATGCACAAACTGTAGCGTTCGCGACGTTGGTACTTGCCCAGCTTATTCATGTATTTGATTGTCGTAGTGAGCATTCTGTCTTTCACCGTAATCCATTTGGGAACGTGTATTTAGTAGGGGCGGTTATTATTTCGTTACTACTCATGCTAGTGGTTATATATTATCCACCGTTACAACCAATCTTTAGCACAATGCCGATACAAGCAAGGGATTGGTTATTAATTGGAGGTTTATCATCAATTCCGACTTTCTTACTAGTAGGTTCTTTATTAACAGGGAAAAAGACTAAGAAGAAAAAGCCGATATTATATAAGAAGGGATTAAACTTGAAATAGTCAATGTTATGAAAATGTGATATAATTTACAGAAGGTAGTAGAGCCTTGTCTCTATTACCTTTTTCATTGAGTTATTTTATGGCTTGGATGTGATAAAAATGATTTCTAGTATGACAGGGTTTGGAAGATCGAAAGTAGAAAGTGATACTTTTCAAATTACAGTAGAAATGAAATCGGTGAACCACCGTTTTTTAGAGATGAGTATTCGACTTCCTAAGCAAATGATGGTATTTGAGGACAAAATTCGTAAAATAATTGCACAGCAAGTTCGACGTGGACGCATTGAAGTGTCTATTAGTATAGCGGGTGAAGGACTTGTTGAAAGAAAATTAAGTGTGAATTGGTCACTTCTTGAGCAGTACCAATCGATGATGGAAGATATAAAAGGGAAATTTCAATTACAAGATTCTATTACACTTCAGCAATTAATGGCAATGCCAGAAGTAACAGCAATTGAAGAAATAGAAAATGTAAATGAACATTTTGAGAACAGTTTATATGAGGCTGTTCGTCAAGCTGCTCATATGTTGAAAACGATGAGAGATGGCGAAGGAGAACGATTACATAAAGATATAGCGTATCGTTTACAAGAGATTAGCAATTGTGTAAATGCAATTATTCCACATGCACCAATTGTTACACAAAAATATCGTGAACGATTAGAAAATCGCTTAAAAGAATTACATAATCAAGATCTAGATGAACAAAGATTGCTAACAGAAGTCGCAATCTTTGCAGAGCGTTGTGATATTCATGAAGAGTTAGTTCGTTTGCAAAGTCATTTAGAGCAATTTCGTGAAACATTGCAGATTGAAGAGCCTGTTGGAAGGAAAATGGATTTCATCGTGCAAGAGATGCATAGAGAAATTAATACGATTGGTTCTAAGGCAAATGACTTAACAATTTCAAAATATGTTGTAGAAATGAAAAATAACCTTGAAAAAATTCGTGAACAAGTACAAAATATTGAGTAGCTTTCAAAAAATATATAAAGTTATACGTGGTGGAGAAATCGGATAGACTTACTAGGAGGCGCAAACTATGGCCATGCGGTTTTTAAATATTGGATACGGAAATATTGTATCTGCTCATCGAATTATTGCTATTGTAAGTCCGGAGTCAGCTCCTATTAAACGAACAGTACAGGAAGCACGCGAACATAATGCTTTGCTTGATGCTACGTATGGGAGAAAAACAAGGGCGGTTATTGTTATGGATGATGGGCATGTTGTATTAAGTCCAATTCAACCAGAGACGATTGCACATCGTTTGAATAATAAAGAAGATTTAAGTGAGGAAGGGTAGGTTTTACATATTTATGAGAAGTAGAAGAGGATTGCTCATCGTTCTTTCAGGGCCTTCTGGGGTTGGAAAAGGGACGGTTCGTAAAGAGCTGTTTAGCCATGAGGATACACGTTTTCAGTACTCTATTTCAGTAACGACACGTAAGCCGCGTGAAGGTGAAGTAGATGGTGTGGATTATTTCTTTAAAGAAAGAGAAGAATTCGAGGAAATGATTCGTAATGAAAAATTACTTGAGTGGGCTGAGTTCGTAGGTAATTATTACGGAACACCGATTGACTATGTTGAAAAAACATTACAAGAAGGAAAAGATGTATTCTTAGAAATTGAAGTGCAAGGAGCAATTCAAGTTAAGAAAGCTTTCCCAGAAGGTGTATTTATTTTCTTAGCACCTCCAAGTTTATCTGAACTAAAAAGCCGTATTGTCGGACGTGGTACAGAGACTGAAGATGTTATTGAAAATCGTTTAACTGTAGCGAAAGAAGAAATCGAGATGATGGACGCTTACGACTATGTAGTAGAAAACGATCAAGTTGAATTAGCTTGTGATAGAATTAAAGCAATTGTGGTTGGCGAACATTGCCGCCGCGAAAGGGTAGCAAAATATTATAAAGAAATGACGGAGGGTCTATAATTATGTTAAATCCATCAATTGACTCATTACTACAAAAAATCGATTCTAAGTACACATTAGTAACAGTAGCTGCAAAACGCGCGCGTGAAATGCAACTTGCTAATAACTGTGTTGTAGAAAAACCTGTTTCTCATAAATGTGTAGGTAAAGCATTAGAAGAAATCGATGCAGAAGCATTAAGCTACGTACCAAGTGAAGATAAAGTAGCTGAATAAGCCTTTGCCTTCGACAAAATAAAACATAGACTTTATAATTTTCTATGTAACGGTAACAACCTATTTACAAGTAGGTTGTTATTTTTTTACGAAAGGAATGAAATATTGGTACTGACGAGCTGAGAATTCTATTTCAGTATTATAAGTTTGAAAAAGAAAGAGGACGAGTCATATGCTAAAAGGGAAAAAGATACTTCTATGTGTAACAGGAGGCATTGCGGTTTTTAAAGCAGCTGCGTTAACGAGTAAATTGACACAATCTGGCGCGATTGTAAAAGTAATGATGAGTGAGTCGGCAATGAAGTTTGTTACGCCTCTTACATTCCAAGCGCTTTCTCGCCATGATGTATATACGGATACATTTGATGAGAAAGACTCAGCTGTTATTGCTCATATTGATTTAGCAGATTGGGCGGATGTTGTACTTGTCGCACCTGCTACTGCCAATTGTATTGGAAAGTTAGCTGGTGGTATTGCAGATGATATGATTACAACTACTTTGTTAGCTACTACAGCTCCGGTATGGATTGCGCCTGCTATGAATGTGCATATGTATGAAAATAAAATAGTTCAAAAAAATATGATGACATTGAAAACGCTAGGATATACATTTATTGAGCCTGGGGAAGGCTTTTTAGCATGTGGATATGTGGCGAAGGGACGACTAGAAGAACCTGAAGCAATTATTGCACGGTTAGAGGAAGCTTTCTCAGAACACAAACCATTGCAGGGAAAAAGAATATTAATAACTGCTGGCCCAACACGTGAAAAGGTTGATCCAGTTCGTTTTATGACAAATTTTTCTTCTGGAAAAATGGGGTATGCGATTGCGGAAGTGGCAGCGAATTTAGGCGCTGATGTTATACTCGTTTCAGGACCGACAGCATTAAATCCACCGTTACATGTAACGACAGTGCAAGTGGAATCTGCACAAGATATGTTAGAAGCGGTTCTTCAACATTATCAAAACGTAGACGTTGTCATTAAAACAGCAGCAGTTGCAGATTATCGTCCGAAATATGTTCATGAGAATAAAATGAAAAAGCAAAATGGTGATGCTGTCATTGAACTTGAAAGAACGGTGGATATTTTAAAAACGTTAGGTCAGAAAAAGGATAAACAGTTACTTATCGGTTTTGCTGCTGAAACGACAAATGTAGAGGAATATGCAACGAAAAAACTACGTGAGAAAAATGCAGATATGATTGTCGCGAATGATGTAAAAGCGCAAGGAGCTGGATTTGGCACGGATACGAATATTGTAACAATGTATAGAAAAGATGGAAAAGTTATTGAGTTGCCACTTTTAATGAAAAAAGAGGTAGCTCGTGAAATATTGAAGCAAATTGAAATGATGTTAGAAGATGATCGTTTATGAAATTTGCAAGTGTAATTGTTGATGTACCTGCCCGTCAGACAGATCGACCATTTGATTACATTATCCCTAAAAAATGGGAAGATATTGTACAGACAGGAATGCGTGTAGTAGTTCCGTTTGGCCCAAGAAAATTGCAAGGTTTTATTATTGGGATTAAAGATTCGGTGGATGTAGAAAGTAAGAAGTTAAAGACAATCCATGAAATATTAGATGTAACACCGGTTTTAAATGATGAATTATTAAAGCTTGGATATTGGCTTACAAGTGAAACGTTATGCTACATGATTTCAGCTTTTCAAGTGATGCTTCCAACTGCGATAAAAGCAACGTATAAAAAACGTCTACAACTTTGTAAACAGGAAGAAATAGCACCTGAGATACTATATTTATTTCAGGATAAAGAAGCAATTGATTTTGAAGTAATCGAGCAACAGCCACATTTATACCGAACTATTCAACAAGAAATTAAAAATGGTACGGTTGAAGTCGTTTATCAAGTGAAAGATAAAGTACAAAAGAAGAAGCAAAGAGTGGTTCAGCCGGAGTTGCCAGAAGATAAATTGGAATTAGCGGCATTTGAACTGAAAAGTAAAAAACAACAAGATGTACTTTATTATTTTGTGGAAAATTATAAAAGTGCACCGTTGAAAGTAATTACAGAAGAGTTACAAATAACAGATGCTCCAATAAAAGCACTTGTTAAAAAGGGATTCATTTCAGAAAAGTATGTGGAAGTATACCGAAATCCGTATGACGATGATGATTTTGAACAAACAAAACCATTTCCGCTTACGGAGGAACAAAAACAAGTTATTACACCGATTTTATCATCAATTACAAATGAAACTTATAATCCATTTTTACTATATGGTGTTACAGGAAGTGGAAAGACAGAAGTATATTTACAATCTATAGCAGCAGTGCTCAAGAAAGGAAAAGAAGCTATCGTTCTTGTTCCTGAAATTGCACTAACGCCCCAAATGGTGGATCGTTTTAAAGGTAGGTTTGGCTCACAAGTTGCAGTTCTTCATAGTGCGTTGTCTGTTGGAGAAAAGTATGACGAGTGGCGTAAGATTTTAAGAAAAGAAGTGAAAGTTGTAGTTGGTGCGCGTTCAGCTGTTTTTGCGCCTTTTGAGAATTTAGGGATTATTATTATTGATGAAGAGCATGAATCAAGTTACAAACAAGAAGATAATCCGAGGTATCATGCAAGAGATGTAGCTGTCTGGAGAGGACAATATCATAAATGTCCTATCGTTCTTGGTAGTGCGACACCAACACTTGAATCGTTTGCAAGGGCGAAAAAAGGTGTTTATGAACTATTAACAATGGAAAAACGTATGAATGAACAAGCTTTACCAACGGTAGAGATTGTTGACATGCGAGAAGAACTTCGTGACGGGAATCGATCAATGTTTTCTAAGGCGCTGCATGAAAAAATAGCAGATCGATTAGAAAAGAAAGAACAAATGGTACTCTTTTTAAATAGAAGAGGTCATTCTACATTTGTTATGTGCCGTGATTGTGGGTATGTTGTTCAATGTCCGCATTGTGATATTTCATTGACATATCATAAAATGAATCATCGTTTAAAATGTCATTATTGTAGTTACGAAGAGAATATGCCAACTGAGTGTCCAGCTTGTCAAAGTACATACATTCGTTTCTTTGGTACAGGTACACAAAAGGTAGAAGAAGAAATTACAAAACTATTTCCAGAGGCACGAGTCATTCGAATGGATGTAGATACGACAAGTCGAAAAGGAATGCATGAAAAATTATTAAAGGCGTTCGGGGAAGAAAAAGCAGATATATTACTCGGAACACAAATGATTGCTAAAGGATTAGATTTTCCGAAAGTAACGCTCGTTGGGGTTTTAACTGCAGATACGATGCTGCACTTACCTGATTTTCGGGCGAGTGAAAAGACATATCAGCTATTGACGCAAGTAAGTGGACGAGCGGGTAGACATGAATTGCCAGGGGAAGTTGTGATTCAAACGTATACGCCAGAACATTACAGTATAGAGTTAGCGAAGAACCAACAATATGATGTGTTTTTTGACCAAGAAATGCAAATGAGACGAACAAGACAATATCCCCCATATTACTATGTTGTACTCGTAACGGTATCTCATCCTGAATTATTAAAAGCGGTACAAGTGACGGAAAAAATTGCCTCGTATTTACGAACGCATTGCTCACAGCAAACAATGGTGCTAGGACCAGTTGCTTCAGCGATTCCAAGGATAAAAGATAGATATCGTTATCAATGCATGATAAAATACAAACGGGAACCAAACTTAAAGAACGTGCTCAAAATGGTAAATGAACATTATCAAGCAGAAATGCAAAAAGAGCTACAAATCTCAATTGATTTTAATCCAACAATGTTAATGTAGCGGAGGGAAATATGGCAGTTTTAGAAATAATAAAGCATCCAAATGAAGTGTTAGAAACACCATGCGAAAGAGTAATTAACTTTGATAAAAAGTTAGTGAAATTGTTGAAAGATATGCATGAAACAATGTTAATTGCGGACGGAGTCGGTTTAGCTGCGCCTCAAGTAGGTGTAAGCTTGCAAGTAGCGGTTGTTGATGTCGATGATGATACTGGGAAAATCGAGTTAATCAATCCATCAATATTAGAAAAACGTGGTGAACAAGTAGGTCCCGAAGGCTGTTTAAGCTTCCCGGGACTTTATGGTGAAGTAGAACGTGCCGATTATATTAAAGTAAGAGCGCAAAATCGCCGTGGGAAAGTATTCTTATTAGAAGCGGAAGGATTTTTAGCGCGTGCAATTCAACATGAAATCGATCATTTACACGGTGTTTTATTTACATCGAAAGTGACAAGATATTATGAAGAAAACGAACTAGAATAGGTGTTAAAAGGAGCGGTTTTTAAATGATAAAAGTAGTGTTTATGGGAACACCGGACTTTTCAGTGCCGGTGCTTCGTCGTCTTATTGAAGATGGCTATGAGGTAGTAGGTGTTGTGACGCAACCGGATCGTCCAGTAGGTAGAAAAAAAGTATTAACACCTACACCTGTTAAAGTTGAAGCGGAAAAACATGGTATCCCTGTGTTACAGCCGTTAAAAATTCGTGAAAAAGATGAATATGAAAAAGTATTGGCATTAGAGCCAGATTTAATTGTAACAGCTGCATTTGGGCAGATTGTACCAAATGAAATTTTAGAAGCACCGAAGTATGGATGTATTAATGTTCACGCTTCTTTACTTCCTGAACTTCGTGGTGGTGCACCAATTCATTATGCAATTATGGAAGGTAAAGAAAAAACAGGTATTACAATTATGTATATGGTAGAAAAATTGGATGCTGGTGATATCTTAACGCAAGTGGAAGTTGAAATTGAAGAGCGTGAAACGACAGGCTCATTATTTGATAAATTAAGTGAAGCAGGAGCACACCTTCTATCTAAAACAGTACCTTTATTAATCCAAGGTAAGTTAGAACCGATTAAACAAAACGAAGAAGAAGTAACGTTTGCGTACAATATAAAACGTGAGCAAGAGAAAATTGATTGGACAAAAACAGGTGAAGAAGTATACAATCACATTCGCGGATTGAATCCATGGCCAGTTGCTTATACAACTTTAGCAGGACAAGTTGTTAAAGTATGGTGGGGAGAAAAAGTGCCTGTAACTGAACCGGCTGAAGCAGGTACGATTGTTGCAATCGAAGAAGATGGTTTTGTTGTAGCAACTAGTAATGAAACAGGTGTTAAAATTACTGAATTGCAACCTTCTGGTAAAAAGCGTATGAGTTGTTCACAATTTTTACGTGGAACAAAACCTGAAATTGGAACGAAGTTAGGAGAAAATGCATGAGACAAAATGTTCGTGAATTAGCTCTTGATGGTTTAATTCAAGTGGAAAAAAGTGGTGCATATAGCAACTTACTTTTAAATAATCTAATTGAAAAAAGTACAATTGATAGAAAAGATATTGGTTTATTAACTGAAATTGTATATGGAACGATTCAACGTCGTGACACATTAGATTATTATTTACAGCCTTTTTTAAAAAAGAAGGTTGAGGCGTGGGTAAGAGTATTGCTTCGCTTATCTTTATATCAAATGATTTATTTAGACCGAGTGCCAGAAAGAGCGGCTATTCATGAAGCGGTTGAGATTGCAAAGCGTCGCGGGCATAAAGGAATTGCTGGTATGGTGAACGGTGTATTACGTTCGATTCAGAGAGAAGGTGTACCTTCTGTAGATGAAATCAAGGATCCAGTAGAACGTCTTGCAATTACAACAAGTCATCCAGTTTGGCTTGTCCAAGAGTGGACTTCAGAATACGGTTTAGAAACTGCAGAAAAAATGTGCGAAGTAAACATGTTACCCCCTGTACCAACAGCGCGTGTGAATGTTGATAAGGTAACGGTAGAAGAAGCGATTGAGTTGTTGGCAAGTGAAGGTATAGAAGCAAAAAGTGGTGACTTATCAGATGATGCAATTCAGATTGAAAGAGGAAATGTAGCGCATACAGAAGCGTTTAAAAAAGGATTTCTTTCTATTCAAGATGAAAGTTCTATGCTTGTAGCACGCGCTTTAGAACCGAATACGGGAGATGCAGTTCTTGATAGTTGTGCTGCTCCAGGCGGAAAAACAACGCATATCGCGGAACGATTAAAGGGAACTGGTAAGGTCATGTCCCTTGATTTACATGCACACAAAGTACGTTTAATTAAACAGCAAGCAGAGCGACTTGGTCTAGAAAATGTCGAAACTAAAGCGCTAGATGCTAGAAAAGTGCAAGAGCACTTTGCAAATGAAACGTTTGATAAAATATTGGTAGATGCACCGTGTTCTGGATTTGGTGTAATTAGACGTAAGCCTGATATTAAGTTAGGAAAAGATAAAGGCGATAGTGAAAGATTATCGACGATTCAAATTGCAATACTAGAAAAAATAGCACCATTATTAAAACAAGGCGGTCGTCTTGTTTATAGTACGTGCACAATTGAGAAAATAGAAAATGAACAAGTAATAGAGAAATTTTTACAAGAACATCCTGAATTTGAATGGGATACTACGCTTAAAGAGCGTATGCCAGAAAAATTAATTCCGTATATTGATGAAGGTCAAGTACAAATTTTACCGCATTATTTTGCGACGGATGGCTTTTATATTGCTTGTTTAAGGAAGAAGGTGTAGCATCATGGAAACGACTGTAAGAAAACAAAAGAAAAATTTAGAAACGAAGAAACCATCAATTTACTCTTTACAACTTCATGAAATGCAAGATTGGTTAAAGGAACAAGGAGAACCGAAGTTCCGTGCTGGACAAATTTTTGATTGGTTATATAAAAAACGTGTAAAAAATTATGAGGATATGTCAAACCTTTCTAAAGGATTGCGTGATAAATTGTCGAATTCCTTTGATATTACTACTTTAAACACGTTAGTAAAACAAACGTCTTCGGATGGAACAATTAAATTCTTATTCCAATTATATGACGGATATTCTATTGAAACGGTATTAATGCGACACGAATATGGAAATTCCATTTGTGTAACAACGCAAGTTGGTTGTCGTATTGGGTGTACGTTCTGTGCTTCGACACTTGGTGGATTAAAGCGAAACCTAGAAGCTGGAGAAATCGTAGCGCAAGTAGTAGAAGTTCAGCGCGCGCTTGATGAAACAGAAGAACGTGTAAGTTCTCTTGTTGTTATGGGGATTGGAGAACCATTTGATAACTATGATAATTTAATGGGATTCTTACGCATCATTAACCATGAAAAAGGACTTCATATTGGTGCGAGACATATGACTGTTTCGACGAGTGGAATTATCCCGAAAATTTATAAGTTTGCTGAAGAAGATCTACAAATTAATTTTGCGATTTCATTGCATGCTCCAAACTCAGAATTACGTTCAAAATTAATGCCGATTAACCGTGCTTATAAATTACCAGATTTAATGGAAGCTATTAAATACTATGTAAATAGAACAGGGCGTCGTATTACTTTTGAATATGGATTATTTGGAGGAGAAAATGACCAAGTAGAGCATGCTGAAGAGCTTGCTGCGCTCTTAAAAGGTGTAAAATGTCATGTGAACTTGATTCCGGTAAACTACGTACCTGAACGTGATTATGTACGTACGCCACGTGAACAAATTTTCTTGTTCGAGAAAACGTTAAAAGATCGTGGAGTGAATGTAACGATTCGCCGTGAACAAGGTCATGATATTGATGCAGCCTGCGGTCAGTTGCGTGCGAAGGAGCGCAAAGAAGAGACGAGGTGACGAGATGAAAGCCGTATTTCTATCGGATAAAGGAAAAGTTCGTCAACATAATGAAGATAGTGCAGGAGTTTTTCACAATTTAGATGGAAATGTATTAGCGGTAGTAGCAGATGGAATGGGAGGTCATCGAGCTGGTGATGTAGCTAGCTCGATGGCCATTCAATTATTCCATGATTATTGGAAGCAAACACATAATATGAATGAGCCGAAAAAAGTAGAACAATGGTTACATACTAGTGTTGGGATTATTAATGAGCGTATATATGAATACGCTCAGCAAAATGCAGAATGTAATGGTATGGGAACAACGCTTATAATAGCTGTTTGTACACCAAGCTTTGTGACAATAGGGCATATAGGAGATAGTCGTTGCTATATGGTATCAGAAGGAGAAATGACGCTAGTAACGGAAGATCATTCACTTGTAAATGAGCTTGTGAAACATGGTGAAATTTCAAAGGAAGACGCAGAGTATCATCCGAAAAAAAATGTGTTATTAAGAGCATTAGGAACAGAAGAAAAAGTTGGGTTAGATGTTAAAACGTTGGTGATTGAGGAAGATGATCAATTACTTCTTTGCTCTGATGGATTATCAAACAAAGTTTCTATTGATGATATGCGACAAATTTTACAGTTAAATGAACAGCTTGAAGGTAAAGGGCAGTGTCTCATTCAATTGGCAAATGATCGCGGTGGAGAAGATAATATCACACTTGTTCTTATTGATTATGCGGGTTCGACAAACGAAAGTAGGTGAAGTGCAACGTGCTGATTGGAAAACGCTTAAATGACCGTTATAAGCTGCTGAAAATGATTGGTGGTGGCGGAATGGCCAATGTATATTTAGCTCATGATGATATACTTGGCCGAGATGTAGCGGTAAAAATATTAAGACTCGACTACTCAAATAACGAAGAGTTTATTAAACGTTTCCATCGAGAAGCGCAGTCTGTTACAACGTTGTCGCATCCAAATATTGTGAATATGTATGATGTCGGAGAAGAAGATGGTATATACTATCTTGTCATGGAATATGTACCAGGGCAAACATTGAAGCAATACATAATTGAGCGAGGGATGTTACCTATAGGAGAAGCTCTTGATATTATGGAGCAGTTAACATCCGCTATGGCACATGCCCATCATTTTGAAATTGTGCATCGTGATATAAAGCCGCACAATATTTTAATTCGAGCTGATGGAATAATAAAAGTAACAGATTTTGGAATTGCGACAGCTACAAGTGCAACAACAATTACACATACAAATTCAGTGCTCGGTTCAGTCCATTATTTATCACCAGAACAGGCACGTGGTGGGATAGCAAATAAACAATCAGATATCTATTCTCTTGGGATAGTTATGTTTGAATTGTTAACAGGAAGACAACCGTTTTCTGGCGAATCTGCTGTTGCCATAGCTTTAAAACATTTACAAAGTGAAATCCCATCACCAAAAAGATGGAATGAAAATATTCCGCAAAGTGTTGAAAATATTATATTAAAGGCAACTGCAAAAGATCCGTTTCACCGATATCAATCTGCTAATGCGATGAAGCGGGATATTGAAACTGCGCTATATCCAGAGAGGATAAATGAGCAACCATTTTACATACCGGAAGATATGGAAGCGACAAAAGCGATTCCGATTATTCAACAAGAACAATTATTTGAAAATGTAAGTGATGAAACGATTGTTTTAAAAGGGAGTAAGATGGAAGAACCGATAAGAGCAGAAGCAGCTGAGTTAGATAAGAAGAAAAAACGGAGTAGCAAGTGGCTTAAAGTTTTAATTTCAACATTTTTATTTTTAGCAATAGGAATAACATTAGCACTTACGGTTATTCCAGGATTATTTATTCCGAAAGATGTGAAAGTTCCTGATGTGGCTGGTATGAAATACACGACAGCTGTAAATACATTAGTAGAAAAGGGCTTTGAGGTGACGGAGCCTAATATTGTATATACAGATGATGTTGAAGTTGGGGATGTAATAAAAACGGACCCTGTAGCAGGAAGAGTCGTAAAAGAAAACGCTAAAATTACTATCTATCAATCAGGTGGAAAAAAGAAAAGTAAGATGGCAAATTTCACAGGTCAAAACTTTGAGAGTGTAAAAGCTGAGTTAGAAGAAAAATATAAACAAGTTACGGTAAATTATATTGAAAATGATAAGCCAAAAGGTGAAATTGTAGAACAAATTCCGACGCCTGATCAGATGGTTATAGAAGCGGAGCAAGAACTGAAAATCTGGGTAAGTAAAGGTCCTTATCAAATTAGACCAGGTGACTTTTCGGGGTGGACTGAAAATAGTGTAACTGGTTATTTGAATGAGAGAAAACTAACGTCAGATATAAAACGAGAGTATTCAGATACAGTCGAAAAAGGACTTGTAATTTCGCAATTTCCAAAACCAGGTACACCATTAAAAGAGGGAGATAAAGTAACTATTATTATCTCTGATGGTCAAAAGCCTAAAGTGACTAAAACGATAAAAGTGGACAATATCTCTATCCCATATGAGCCTGCTGTAACAGGTGAAAAAAAGCCGCAAACAATAGAAATTTATAAAGAAGACATGCAGCAAAAAATGGATAGACCGGTTGAAACGAGAACAATTACTGAATCAGCGACTATTTCTTTAGAATTTGTAATTCAAGAAGGTTCAAAGGGACACTATAAAATTGTACGGGATGGAGTAACGATTATTGATAAAGAAGTACCATATCCAACTCAATAATAGTGAAAGTCTACTTATTATTATTATTATTATTATTGCCTGTTATGCTGTCTACAAAGTGGACGGTATAGCAGGCAAAAATATATGATTCAAAAAGCTAGTAAAGTGATGCAGCTGTAAATATTTTTTTGCATTTAATGGGAAATTCAATGTATATTAGCGAAAGTATATATGGTAGGTTTTGAAATCGTTATTTGGAAAATTTAAATCCATTCATTTTTAAATTCAGCATCACCTTATACAAAAAAGGAGAATTCTATGCCAGAAGGAAAAATTATAAAAGCTTTAAGTGGGTTTTATTACGTGCAGCATGAAGAAGGGGTTACGCAATGTCGTGGGCGAGGTGTATTTAGAAAAAATAAAATTACACCACTTGTAGGAGACCAAGTTGTTTTTCAGGCAGATAATCCAACTGAAGGTTATGTGCTTGAAGTGTTTGATCGAAAAAATGAACTTGTTAGACCTCCTATTGCTAATGTCGATCAAGCGATCCTTGTGTTCTCTGCAGTAGAACCAGATTTTAATCCTGGACTGTTAGATCGATTTTTAGTGCTGATTGAATATCATAACATTAAGCCAATTATTTGTATTAGCAAGATGGATTTAGTAGATGAAAAGATGAAAGCAACTGTTGAAGCTTATGCGAATGATTATCGTGAGATGGGTTATGATGTTTTATTTACTTCTATTAATACGTCAGAAAGTATTGATATATTAAAACCATACTTAGAAAATTGTGTTTCTGTCGTTGCGGGTCAATCTGGTGTTGGGAAATCTTCAATGCTTAATGTGCTACGTCCAGAATTAGAGCTGAAAACAAATGATATTTCCTCCCATTTAGGACGCGGGAAGCATACGACAAGACACGTAGAATTAATTGCAATTGGGAGTGGACTTGTAGCAGATACACCGGGTTTTAGTTCACTAGATTTCATTGATATAGAAGTAGAAGATCTTACATATTGTTTTCCAGAGTTGAAAGAAGCGAGCCAATACTGTAAATTTAGAGGGTGTACACATCTTTCTGAACCGAAATGTGCGGTGAAAGCTGCGGTTGAAGAAGGGAAGATTACAGAATATCGCTATAAGAACTATAAACAATTCGTAGAAGAAATTAGAGAGAGAAAGCCGAGGTATTAGTTATGATTAAAATTGCACCATCGATTTTATCAGCAGATTTTTCAAAATTAGGGGAAGAGATTAAAGATGTAGAAAAGGGCGGAGCGGATTACATTCACGTTGACGTAATGGATGGACATTTCGTACCAAATATTACGATTGGACCGTTAATTGTAGAAGCAATCCGTCCGATTACATCATTACCATTAGATGTACATTTAATGATTGAAAATCCTGATAACTATATCCCGACTTTTGCACAAGCGGGAGCGGATATTATTACTGTTCACGTAGAGGCGTGTCCGCATCTACATCGTACAATTCAGTTAATTAAATCTCATGGTATTAAAGCGGGCGTTGTATTAAATCCACATACGCCAGTTTCAGTGATTGAGCATGTATTAGAAGATATAGATATGGTATTACTTATGACAGTAAACCCTGGATTTGGTGGACAGAAGTTTATCCATTCTGTATTACCGAAAATTAAACAAGTTGCAGACATGGTGAAAGAGCGCAATCTAGAAGTGGAAATTGAAGTTGATGGTGGTGTAAATGCTGAAACAGCAAGACTTTGTGTGGAAGCAGGAGCAAATGTACTTGTAGCTGGGTCAGCAGTATACAATCAAAAAGACCGCGGTGAAGCAATTCGCGTAATTCGTGGGTAGTGATGAACTTTTATCCTAGTAAGGCATTTATAGGATAGGATAAAAATATGTAAAAAGGCAATCTACCGAATGGCAGATTGCCTTTTTACAATGGAAGGAGAAGAAAAAATGATTATTCATATTTTGGCAGGAGGACCTTCGGAATATTGCGCAGATTTTGCTCGATACGAGAATGAGGAAGTAGTGTGGGCAGCGGTTGATAGGGGAGTATACCGTCTATTAAAGAAAGGGATTACCCCGGCTGTTGCGTTTGGAGATTACGATTCAGTTACTGAAGAAGAATTAGTATGGATGGGACAGCAAACGAACGAATTACATATTGTTCCGCGGGAAAAAGATCAAACGGATTTAGAAATTGCAATCAACTGGGCATTAGAACAGAAGCCGGCACTAATTCGTATTTTTGGTGCTACTGGTGGAAGGCTTGATCACGGTTTGGCAAATATACAGATGCTTTTAAAAGGGTTAGAAGTAGAGATAGAAATGTGTATTGTGGACAATAAAAATGAAATAACAGTTAAAAAAATGGGTACACATATAATTGAAGAAAATAAAAATTTTCCTTATGTATCTTTTGTACCAGTTACTGAAATAGTGGAAGGGATTACATTGTTTGGTTTTAAGTACCCTCTTACTAATAAAACAATAGAGTGGGGATCAACACTTTGTATTAGTAACGAACTCGTTGAGGAAAAAGGTACTTTTTCATTTACTTCTGGCATATTAATGTTGATAAGAAGCACTGATTGAAGAAACAATTTTGCTCCTTACATCATATAGTGACCAAGTGGAGTAATGGGGATTAGGAGGGAAACCATGAGATTTTATACAATTAAGTTACCTAAATTTCTTGGTGGAATAGTTCGTGCAATGTTAAATACCTTCAAAAAAGATTAAAAAAAGCACCTATCACCGGTGCTTTTTCCATTGTTATAGTAAAAAAAGAGCCTATCGGCTCTTTTTTTTATTATTAAACACGTTCGATTTTGCCAGATTTTAATGCTCTAGCAGAAACGTAAACACGTTGAACTTTTCCGTCGATGCGTACGCGAACTTTTTGAAGGTTAGCGCCCCATTTACGTTTTGTAGCGTTCATTGCGTGAGAACGAGAGTTACCAGAACGAGCTTTTCTTCCAGTAATAGCACAAACACGAGCCATTTATATTTCCCTCCCTTGATACCTTACCATACGTAATTTTTCAATGTTAGTCTTTTATGCGATGCTAAAAACACTACTATAATTTAACACAACTAAAAAGAGAATGCAACACCGTAGAAAAAAGAAATCAAGAAAATTTACTTGACACTATATGTCAATGAAGAAAAGTTGAAATCCATAAAAATTGCTTGACATATTATAGTGG
>NZ_JBNLYE010000054.1:0-21560 GCF_050172095.1 Bacillus sp. GMs2/2 | reverse complement strand
ACTTGTTAATTATTGCTAATAAATAATGCATATATCTAAAAACATCTTTTCTACAAAAATAAAAAAGTCAGCAAAGCTGACTTTTTACCCGACCATTTTCTCTCTTTTCATTTCCTCTACTACTCTCGTATACTTCTCATCATCAAATTCATTTTCACTTTTCGCAACAACTACAGTTGCAATACCGTTACCAATTAAATTAACGATAGCACGTGCTTCTGACATGAAACGATCTACACCAAGTAATAACGCTAAACCTTCTAATGGGATAACATTCATTGCAGATAGAGTAGATGCTAGTACAATGAATCCCCCGCCGGTTACTGCTGCTGCTCCTTTAAATGTAACTAACAAAATAGCTATTATAGTTAATTGTTGACCTAGTGAAAGATCGACGTGAAAAACTTGCGCTAAATATTTCCACAAACTAAATTTGTACAGTTTACAAATAAAATTTAAAACAATAAAAACAAATAATGCCATTGTCGCATATACACAAATCATTAATTTACCAAGTGGTATGAGCGTGCTTAAACCATACTTCCCAATTGTAAATGCCATCCCACCGAATGCTCCAACCGGTGCTAATTTCATTACAATTGATAAAATGTTAAAAAATACTTTCGATAATCTTTCAAAAAAATCAATAACCGGTTGTCCATTTTTCCCTAACATCGTTAATCCTGCGCCGAATAAAATGGAGAAGAATAACACTTGTAAAATATCACCTTTTGCAAATGCTTCAAACATGTTAGACGGCACAATATGTAAAAAGAAATCCATCCATTTCATTTCTTGCCCGCTTTGTACATATTGTGAAACATCTCCGCCTTTTAGTTTTGAGGGATCTAATCCATCTCCGGGACGCACAACATTTGCTACGATGATACCAATAATTAAAGCAGCTGTTGTAACAATTTCAAAATATAGTAGTGCCTTCCCACCAACACGGCCTACCTTTTTCATACTTCCCATACTTGCAATACCGAGTACAATTGTTAAAAAGATAATCGGTGCAATAACCATTTTAATCATATTGATGAATGTTTCACCAATTGGCTTCATTTGTTGTCCAACACTCGGCCAAATTGCCCCTACTGCAATACCACAAATAATGGCCACAATAACTTGGAATGTTAAATTCTTTGCAATTCTCATTTTTGCTACTCCCCTGTATTTTCATTTCTCCCAAACTATTTTAAGCAATAACATTTATTCTATATGGTAGCCCCCTTGCTACTTAACTTGAACCCTACTATTATGTTACACTATTAACTAAAATTTTAAAATAGTATATAACATTAAAAACTAAATGTCATACCATTAGACAAAAATAAAAAAGCAGACATTTCGTCTGCTTTAATTCTCCTCAATTTGCTTTTCACTTAATCCTAGATGTGTTCTAAGAGTATTACTCAAACTCTGTAGATCTTTTTTATTAGGATTATAATAATATACACGTTGCCCGTTTGGGCCATTAGGTAAGTATAAATCATCACCAGCTAATTGTATTTTTTCAACTGAACCGTTTAAACCGTATTTATAAAAAGATAAAATATCATCCATTACTAAATTTGTTTTAAAATCACCATCAACCGCCTCAACTATTTTTTCTAACTTCGTAATCGATCCTACACTTTTTAATTTACTTAAAATCGCTTCAATAACAAGTTGTTGGCGTTGTCCTCTCATTGCATCACTATCAATATGGCGCGTTCTTGCTAGTGCAAGTGCTTCTTCCCCATTTAATTTTTGTAATCCTTTTTTCAAATGAATCGCATCAGGTTCATCTTTACTATTTTGCTCCGTAAATTCAACTGGGACATCCACTTCAATACCATCTAACCCATCAACAATTTTAGTAAAGGAACCAAAATTAAATTTCACAAAATAATCAACAGGCACCTGTAACAATTTTTCTACCGCTTCCACAGAAGCTTGCGGTCCTCCATCTTTACCATTTTTAACGAAACCACTTCCATATGCATGGGTTATTTTATCTTTTTTCTTTTCAACTGGAACATATGTATATGTATCACGCGGTATGCTCGTTAATTTCACTGTTTTATCGTCTTTATTAAAAGTCGCTAACAATAATGCATCTGTATGAAATGCACCATTATATTCCTTTTGTCGTTCTTGATTTTCATCAATTCCCATAATTAAAAGTGAAACATGATTTGCAATTGGCTTTACAGATTTCTCACGTAAATTGGATTTTTCGCCTCGTGCTAAATTCAAATTAGATTTTTGTACGAGACTAGAAGTTTTCATATATACATAGGCTCCATAGCCAATTCCACCAAATAGTAATACCGCCAGTAGTAAACTTACTATCGTTTTCTTTTTATATTTTTGCTTATTTTTCTCTTCTCTTAAAGATGAATGATTCCCCATTTACTCTCCTCCTGTTTCTATTCACCCAATATGTTTTTCATTTTTTCATATTTAGCGCTATCCTTTTGAAACATACTTTCTTTCAATCCCTTATCTATTTGTATCCATTCAGTCGTAACTGAATATTGAATCAAGCCTTCTTGAAAACTAAGAAATTTCAACATAATCCCTGTATTTTTCTCCACAACCATTTCGAATTTCCCTCTTAAATCTTCAGAGGTGCTAACAGGCACCTCTATGTTGATAACTCCTTCAATTTTGTAACAATCTAATCCAAGATATTTCGTTTCTTTATAATTCCAATCTTTATATCGAATTAACAAATCTGCGAATTCTGATTGAATACTATATTTAGCTAGCCCTACATATTCATCATCATATCTCTTTTTCTCATCTGATTTTCTCACTAACCTTTCCGTAGGATTTAATTTTAATAGTTCATTGTTTCTTCCTTTCGGGTTCCATTTTGTCTCTTTATAGGTATACTTCTCATCATCAAACTCTTTTTTCTTGCCCTCGTTATATATAATTGTTCGTTTTTTCGCTAGTTTATCTTCTTTCGAAGAGATACCTCTTTGTTTCTCCGTATCAATCGCATACTTATATGTTGTAGCAATTCTTGATGAGCTAGAATATTCCTCAAATTGTCCTGAAATATTTTTAAAATAATCAATAGAATCTAGCATTTTTTGATGAATCTTTTCTTTATCTGGATAATGTACATTCGATTTTATTTCTTCTTCATTTTCATAATCAGAAAACGCTTTTTTCTTTACATATTCAAATACTCCACCATTTTGCGCAAAACTTTGTATAGAAAACTCAGACATAGATACCACTGAAAGTATACAAACCGCTGCACTAATTATCATCATATGAATTTTGTAACTCTTCTTTTTTACCTTAAGATTATGTAGCGTGCCATTAATTTTTTCATTTAACTCTGGAGGTACTATAACATTTTCATCTTTTATTCTCTTTTTTAATTTCTCATCAAATAATTTTTCATTATCCATCCTTTACACCCCCTATTCCATCTTTAATCGTTTTTGTAGTTGTTCCCTCGCGCGTGACAATCTTGATTTCACTGTTCCTTTCGGTATTTCTAACAGCTTTGCTATACTCTCTTGATTCATGTCTTCATAGTAATAAAGCACCGTAACAGCTCTTAATTCTTCATGTAACGATTGAATCGCATTACACAAATCTATATCTTCATACTGATCACACGCACTCATATTGTAATCATTCTCTTCTGTCACAATTACATTTTTATACGCTCTAATAATATTGTTACACTCATTTATTAGTATTCGAATTAACCAAGTTTGAAAAAATTCTTCCTTTTTTAATTTTTTTATATTTTCATAGGCTTTTAAAATTGTTGTCTGTATCGCATCCTCTATATTTGTCTCATCACGTAACATCGCCTTTGCTATTCGATACATCTTCACTTTTTCTGTATGTATAAGCGCTATAAAGGCTTCATGATCACCTTTTTTCGCTAAAGAAACATCCGTTTCTTCTTTTATAATCATTTTATATAAAGGGATTACTTTCACAATCGCTCCTCCTGTTTCATCCTCACTTCATCACTTCCAATTTAACTTTACATATATTAGACGTATGAACCTAGAAAAAGGTTCACTTTTTTGAATATTTTTTTAATTAAAAAGATAAATATCCTTTATAAGGATGCAATAAACATACTAGTTTAAATTTACAAATAAAAAAAAGCCCACTTTCTCAGTGGACTTTCTACTCTATAACGGTAAATCCCTCTTCCTAAATACTACAATCGCTACGATAAAAATACAAAGCGCTACAGCAGTTAAACTTATACTTACCGGCCATATATTATATGATCCTTCAGCAATTTCTTTCGGACGAAACAGCGTGAATAATGATAGGTTTTTCATCCATTCTAACTTATCACTTAACTTCCCTACCATATCCAATACGAAAAATAAGATAGTTAAACTCGCTGAATAACTTAGTGCTTTTCTTTCGTCATTACATATACAAGAAAAGAAAAATGAATAGGCACTAACGACTAAAAATATGAGCCCTCCGACTACATTTATCTTCAAAAATAATTCTTTATTTAAGTTATTATCCTCTAAAAACCATTCAGCACCTACTATACCCGCTACATACGTAACCGCTACAATAATCAGTAGTCCTAATATAAGAATAGCCGCTTGCGTAATTGCGATTCGTACTCTAGATACAGGCGTTGCTAGCAAGTATGCCATTGCTCCTTTATCTACATGACGAGCAATTAAATGTGTCGCAACTGTTACGCAAAAAATTGTTAAAATGATAATAAACAATAGACTATAGTATTCGCCCGCTAGAAAATCCATTACGTTTTGAATCGGACTTTCCATACCAACGATTTTTTTCACACTATCAGGCATGGCACCTATTAATTCATTTAGCCCTTTTGCTGATACCATTGACGGGAATATCCAAATTAATAACCACAGATATAAAGCTGCACCAGACGCATAACTCAAAATACTTTTTTGTGTTTCTTTCAAACTAGCTAAAAATAATTGCTTATTCATGCGTTATTCCTTCTTTCTTATCGTAATAATGCATAAATAAATGTTCTAAATCCATCGCTCTCGTTTGAAGTGCCGTTACATTGTAGTTTGAAAGTGTTTGTAAAACAGTTTGATAGTTTCCTTGTACAATGATAGATGCCTCTCTGCCTTTTACCGCTTCAAATTGCAAATTACACTTTGTAAGAGACTCAATCTCTTCTTGTGATGATACTGTTACATCTATCACCTGTCTTCTCATACTTTGTAAATCGTGAATATTTTCAACCGTTACGAGTCGACCATCTTTAATAATAGCTACTCTGTCACAAGTTCTCTCAATTTCAGTGAAAATATGCGAAGACATAAGAATTGTTTTTCCTCTTTGCTTTTCCTCTAATATTAAATCTATAAACACTTGCTGCATAAGTGGATCAAGTCCAGATGTTGGCTCATCTAAAATTAACACCTCTGGATCGTGCATAAATGCAGCGACTATCCCTACTTTTTGCTTCATTCCTTTAGACATTTTGCGAATCTGTGTTTTCACATCAAATTGCAGACGCTCTATTAGTTCATCTCGTCTTTTTGTATCCTTTAATCCACGCATTCCTTGCATTAATTTTAAAAACTCTAATCCGTTCATTCCTTCAATAAAAGAAATTTCACCCGGTAGATAACCAACTTCCCTTTGAATTTTCGCTGCTTCATTCCAACAATCTAATCCAAAAATTGTCGCTTTACCAGCTGTCGGTTTTATAAATCCCATTAAATTACGAATCGTCGTTGATTTTCCAGCACCATTTGGGCCTAAATAACCAAATACTTCTCCCTTTTTTACATCAAATGTAATATGAAACAAACCTTTTCCATTCGAAAACTGTTTTGTGACATCTTGAACTGAAATCATAATTCCACCTCATTTTTTGAAATATTTAATATGTGATATTTCAAAATTATTGTACTCCTCATCTTCCATATTCGCAACAACTTTTTGAAATATTTATTAGTTCATATTTCAAAATTATTGTTTTCCATTATTTTTTCTTGTATATTTTAAGTGAGGTGATTGCATTGAACGGCTTTGAAAGAGTAAAAGAAAAGAAAAAACGTGCCATTAAAGAAGCAGCATTCGTATTATTTTCAGAACGTGGATTTAATGAAGTGAAAATAGAACATATCGCAAAAGAAGCCAACGTTTCTCAAGTTACAATTTATAATCATTTCGGAAGTAAAGATGCGTTATTTAGGGAGCTTATACAAGAATTTATCATATCTGAATTTCAATATTATAAAGATCTTGCAGAAGAAAAATTACCTTTTCATGATATGATGCAAAAAATGATTGTAAGAAAAATGAATACTGGCGGGTTATTTCAACCTGATATGTTACTGCAAATGATGCAAAGGGACGAAGAACTCCGAAAGTTTATTTATAGTTATCAAAATGAAAAAATCTTGCCCTGGTATTTAGAAATATTAGAACGAGCTCAGCGCAAAAACGAAATTAATCCACACCTTACTAAAGAAATGATGTTACTTTACATTCAAATGTTTACTAAATTAGGTGATGATTTTGGGGCACAACTTCTTGAAGGAAATCGCGAAAAACATATACAAGATATAGTCACTATGTTCTTCTATGGTCTTTCTGTTCCACAAAAATAAAAAGACACGAATTTCGTGTCTTTTTATTTTATAGAAATGACTCTACCTTTTTCACTGCTTTCAATCGCTAATTGAATCAGTTTAATAACATCTAAACCTTCTTTTGCTGTTACAGGTAGTTTCTCACCATTTAATATACTATCTCGCACACCTTTATAATAATTGTCATAACAACCGACTTCTGTTGGAATACGCTCTAAGTTTTCTTCTGTTTCTAAAGTAGCAAAATTCTCTTCATCGTCTACTCCATAACCGTTATCACCTGGCTTCATTCCATTTTTTAATTGCTCTTCCTGCGAATCCATACCGTACTTCACGATAGAACCTTTCTCTCCATGCACTATAAAATGCGGTCCAGCTTTTTTCACATAACTGCTACTACGTAAAATGACACGTTTAACTCCGTAATGAAGTACTATGTGGAAATAATCATCCACCTCTGCACCTGGTCGTTGTTTTATTACATCTGCACTTATCGCATCTGGTTTCCCGAATATTGATAACGCTTGGTCAATTAAATGCGACCCTAAATCGTATAATATACCGGAGCCTGGTAGATTTTTTTCTCTCCATCGATCACGTACATGTGGACGGAAACGATCAAAATTCGATTCATATGCGTATACATTCCCTACTCTGTTTTCTCCTAACAATTTCTTAATTGTTAAGAAATCATTATCAAAACGACGATTATGATATACGCTTAACATTATATTATGCTGCTCTGCTAATGAAATAAGCTTTTCCCCTTCTTCAATTGAGACAACAAATGGTTTTTCTACAACAACATGCTTACCGTTTAAAATTGCTTCTTTTACATATGGAAAATGAGTTGTATTAGGTGATGTAATAACAACTAAGTCAACATCAGCTCGCTTCACCAATTCATCAATTGTACTAACAACATTAGCATTTGGTAATGTTTCTTTTACTACCTCTTCTTTTGAGGATAATACAGCACGAATATCATATTCTTCTATCGTTTGTAATAGTGGGATATGAAATGTCGTACTAGAAAAACCAAATCCTACAATCCCTACACCTATTTTTTTCATGTTGCCCCTCCATTTGTCCCGCTTTAACAGGCAGTAAGATTCCTAACCAAAAATTCAGCGAAAGCTAAGGAATTAGGTGAGAAATCAACTGCTTGTTAAAGCCCGATTGGTTCAACTAATAATCAGTGTGGATAAAGAAAATCCCCATTGATTAAAGTTTCACTTTATGAGAACGATTTCATTGAGTTATTATAACAAGATTATTATTATTTACATAATAAATTGCCTAGAAAAAAGCATCTTGCTATTATTCATAGCAAGATGCCCTCTTTATTCTGGTCTTTTCTTCGTCCACGTTTCTACTACTTCACCAGTATCATTAACATCTAGCACTAAGCTGCCATTACTATACCGGTCTTTATTTCGATACGCTTTCGGATCAATCTCTTCTACAATGTTTTTCTCTGTCTTCATGTAAACTAATTCATCGTCCCGAACAATTTCAATACCGACAATGCGGTACGGATTACGTTTTAATTCTTTGAAAATAACAAGACCTCGTTTCGCCCTCGTTGATTTTTCAATTTCTGATGCTTTTAGACGTTTTACAGCACCACGCTGTGTTACGAGAATAAGTTGATCTTTGTCACCATTTAACGGTTTACCAGAAGCGACATAGTCATCTTCTTTTAAATTAATTGCTTTCACGCCAGCAGCTCTTACACCGACTGGACTTACTTCATCTTCATGGAAAATAAGTGCATATGCACCGTGTGTAGCAAGAACGATATCACTCGTTCCATCTGTCGCAAATATATCGACAACTTCATCATCTTTTTTCAAGTTTACAGCAACGAATGCCCTTGAATAACGCTGAACTTTATATTGATTTAATTCTGTTTTCTTTATCATACCATTTCTTGTTACAAATACGATAAATCGTTTTTCTTCCTCAAAGTTCTGTACAACCGTTGCCCAAATGATTGTTTCATCCCGGTCGAGTGAAACGATATTAGCAACGTGCTGACCTAAATCTTTCCAACGAATATCTGGCATTTCGTATACTGGCAGATATATATAGTTTCCTTTATTCGTAAATAAGAGGACTGTCTCTGTCGTATTCGTATCGAATCGTTCAAGTAAGATGTCACCCTCTTTCATACCGAAGTCTTTGCCGTTTGAGGCATTGTGTGAGCGCCATCCAGTACGTTTCACATATCCTTCTTTCGTTACAGTAACGATGACATCTTCTTGTGGGATCATAACTTCTACATCGATTTTAATTTCCTCGATTTGATCTTCAATAATCGCGCGTCGATCATCACTATATGTTTTCTTAACTCTCTTTAAATCTGTTTTAATTACTTGAAGTAATCTTTTTTCACTTTGTAAAATTGCCTGTAGCTCAATAATTTTCTTATTAAGCTCATCTGCTTCTTCTTGTAACGCCGTAATGTCTGTATTCGTTAAGCGATATAATTGCAAGGAAACAATTGCTTCTGCCTGTGCTTCTGTAAAGCCAAATTTTGCACTTAAATTATCTTTCGCGTTACGTTTATCTTTTGAAGCTCGAATTGTTTCAATTACTTGGTCTAAAATCGATAATGCTTTCTTTAAACCTTCTACAATATGTTGACGATTTTCTGCTTTTCTTAATTCATATTGCGAACGTCTCGTAATAACCTCTTTTTGATGTCCAATATAAGCATCTAAAATTTTCGGTAATGTCATAAGTGTTGGACGACGATTATTGATCGCTACCATATTAAAGTTATATGGAATTTGCAAATCTGTATTTTTATATAAATAATTTAAAATACCTTCGGCGTTTGCTTCTTTCTTTAATTCAACAACAATCCGTAAACCAGTACGATCTGTCTCATCACGCACTTCAGCAATACCATCTAACTTTTTATCTAGACGTAATTCATCCATTTTCTTCACAAGATTTGCCTTATTCACTTCGTAAGGAATTTCAGTGATTACAATTTGTTGTTTCCCACCGCGCACTGTTTCAACTTCTGCTTTTCCGCGAATAATAATTTTACCTTTACCTGTTTCATACGCCTTTTTAATACCATCAATCCCCTGAATAATACCGCCTGTTGGGAAATCTGGTCCTTTCATAACTGTTAATAAATCATCAACAGTACTATTTGGCTTATCAATACGCATCATTGTAGCATCAATAACTTCTCCAAGATGATGCGGAGGAATTTCTGTTGCATAACCAGCGGAAATCCCTGTAGATCCGTTCACTAATAAATTCGGGAACGCTGCTGGTAATACAACCGGTTCTTCACTCGTATCATCAAAGTTTGACACGAATTCAACTGTTTCTTTATCAAGATCACGTAATAATTCAGATGCGATTGGTGATAAACGAGCTTCCGTATAACGCATCGCTGCCGCTGGGTCCCCATCAACACTACCGTTATTACCATGCATTTCAACTAAAACATTACGTACTTTCCAAGTTTGGCTTAAGCGTACCATTGCTTCATATACAGAGGAATCTCCATGTGGATGATAATTACCGATAACATTACCTACTGTTTTAGCTGATTTACGAAACGCTTTATCATGTACATTACCTTCTACATACATAGAATATAAAATACGTCTTTGTACTGGCTTTAAGCCATCACGTGCATCTGGAAGTGCACGATCTTGAATAATATATTTACTATAACGTGCAAAGCGATCACCTAACACGTCTTCAAGCGGGAGGTCATGAAACTTCTCTGCTTGCATGTTATTCCACCTCCGTCTCCATAATCATTTCATTTTCTAAAATATTTCCTTCTTCTTGCATACCAAACTGTACATTACGTTCAATCCATTTACGGCGCGGTTCTACTTTATCGCCCATTAATGTTGTAACGCGACGCTCTGCTCTTGCTGCATCATCAATTTTCACGCGAATTAATGTACGCGTTTCAGGATTCATTGTTGTTTCCCATAATTGATCCGCATTCATTTCACCAAGTCCTTTATAACGTTGTAACATATAGCCTTTTCCAACTTTTTTCGTTACACCGTCTAATTCCTCATCTGACCAAGCGTATTCAATTACCTCACTCTTACCTTTTCCTTTACTTACTTTGTATAAAGGAGGAAGTGCGATAAACACTTTACCAGCTTCGATAAGTGGCTTCATATATCTGTAGAAGAACGTTAATAACAATACTTGAATATGAGCCCCATCCGTATCGGCATCGGTCATAATTACAACTTTATCGTAGTTAATATCTTCAACATCAAATTCATTTCCTACACCGCCGCCAATCGCATAAATGATTGTATTAATCTCTTCATTTTTAAAGATATCAGCAAGCTTTGCTTTTTCTGTATTAATTACTTTACCACGTAACGGTAATACGGCCTGGAAACGTCGGTCTCGTCCTTGTTTCGCAGAACCACCGGCAGAGTCACCCTCTACTAGGTACAGTTCATTTTTTTGCGGGTTACGTGATTGTGCAGGTGTTAATTTCCCGCTTAACGTACCTTCTGATTTTTTCTTTTTCTTACCACTACGCGCTTCTTCTCTTGCTTTACGGGCTGCTTCACGGGCTTGTGCTGCTTTAATTGCTTTTCTCACAAGAAGTGTAGCTACATCAGGATTTTCTTCTAAAAAGTATGCTAAATGCTCAGATACAATGGCATCAATTGAAGAACGCGCTTCACTTGTACCTAGTTTCCCTTTCGTTTGCCCTTCAAACTGAAGCACTTCTTCTGGTACACGTACCGAAACGATAGCCGCTACACCTTCACGAATATCTGTGCCTTCTAAGTTTTTATCTTTTTCTTTTAATAGTGCTACTTTACGAGCATACTCGTTAAACACACGCGTCATCGCTGTTTTAAATCCAGCTTCGTGTGTTCCACCATCTTTTGTACGTACGTTATTTACAAACGATAAAATGTTTTCTGAGTAGCCATCGTTAAATTGAAATGCTAGTTCTGCTTCAATTCCATTTTGTTCACCAGTGAAATATACAACTGGATGAATGGAATCTTTTTCTTCGTTTAAATATGAAACGAAAGCTTCAATTCCCGTTTCATAATGAAATACATCCTCTAAATCATTTCGTTCATCTTTTATTGAGATTTTCATTCCTTTTAATAAGAATGCAGATTCACGTAATCTCTCACATAATGTTTCATAATTATAATTTGTTGTGCTGAAAATCGTTGTATCTGGTTTGAAATGCATCGTAGTACCAGACTCTTTCGTCTTCCCGATTTTCTCAAGCGTCGTTACAGGAACACCGCCATTTTCAAAGCGTTGTTCGTAAATATTTCCGTCACGCTTAATCGTTACGACTAACCATTCTGATAAGGCATTTACAACCGATGCCCCAACACCGTGCAAACCACCACTCGTTTTGTAACCACCTTGACCAAACTTACCACCGGCATGAAGTACAGTTAAAATAACTTCAGGTGTAGGTTTCCCAAGTTTATGCATTCCCGTAGGCATTCCTCGCCCTTTATCTATAACGCTAATACTATTATCTTTATGTATTACGACTGAAATTTCGTCGCCAAATCCCGCTAACGCTTCGTCAACGGAGTTATCTACTATTTCATATACTAAATGATGCAATCCACGGCTGTCCGTGCTCCCGATATACATACCCGGGCGTTTTCGAACGGCTTCAAGTCCTTCTAACACTTGAATCGCATCTTCATTATATTGGAACTGATGCTTCGCCAAACTCCTTGCCCCTTTCCTAATCCAAAATCAGAACATATGTTTCTATTATAGAATAACGCCTCGACTATAGTTTTGGCAAGTTATCTTATCTCTTTTATATACCATTTTCAATAGAAAAATCCTTGTTTTCTCACAAGGATTCCTCTAGGCTACTATTTCAGAAAAATAATCGTTTGTCAACGAGAAATGGATATGTATTCCAAGATTACACATTCCAAACCTTTATTATGATCCAAATGATCAAGATCCAAAATGGGATTACAAATAACAATCCCCAAAAACAGCCTTTAAAAAATCTCATGATGAACACCTCGTTCATCGGCCCTACTTATCTATAATGAGGGCTGAATCAATCTTTCTACCTTTAAATCTATACTATTTTGTCATCGCATGTTCTACTTTAATACAACGATCCATTATTACAGTATAGTCTTTTTCTTTTAAAAATTTATATGTATCCTCATCTTGTACTCCTAATTGTGCCCAAAAAACATCTGCATCAATCTCTACGAATTCTTTTGCAACATCCATTAAAAACTCTGAGCGACGAAATACATTTACTATGTCAACGTGTTCCTTAATATCCTTTAGTGAAGAAACTGCCTTTTCTCCAAGCACCTCATCTACTGTTGGATTAACTGGAATAATGCGGTATCCAGCATCTTGCATTGCTTTTGAAACCATATACGATGTACGTTCTGGCTTATCTGATAATCCAACAACCGCAATTGTTTTGCTTTTCTTTAACACTTCACCAATTTCCGTACGAGTTGGGTTTTCAATTGTCATAATTAATCCCTCCTATTCCTTTAGTATAGCCGATAAAGAAAGTCTCTTTCAATATGAAAGAGACTTTCTTTTATTTCAATTATTGATTCTTTGTAGCTGAATTATCTGCTAAAGTAGCCGATTTCGTCATTTTTTGACCGTTACGGTAGAATGTAACTTCTACTTTCTCGCCTACTTTTTTCTTTTCATATAAATATTTACGGAATTGAAGCGCATTCTCTACTTTTTGATTATCTAATGCTACTACGATATCATATTGCTCTAAACCAGCTTTTTCAGCCGGTGATATTGGGTAAATTTTACCTAATACAACACCATTAGTTACTTCTTTCGGTACTTTCAATTGATTGACTGCATAAGCTTGCACATCTTCTAATGAAACGACACCTACTCCAAGCGCTGGACGTTTCACTACTCCGTCTTTTTCAAGTGATTCAATAACTGGCTTTGCGATATTAATTGGAATAGCAAATCCAATTCCTTCAACTTCTTGTTGTGCAATTTTACTTGAGTTAATCCCAATTATTTCACCATTTTGGTTAAATAATGCACCACCACTGTTACCAGGGTTAATCGCTGCATCTGTTTGAATAACTTGTGCTTGCCAATCTGGTCGTTTATCGCCATCAATATCAACTGGAATTTCACGTTCTTTACTACTGATTATACCTTCCGTTACACTTCCATCAAAACCTAGTGGGTTACCGATTGCAATTGCTTTTTCACCCGCGCGGATTTTACTTGAGTCACCTAAAGTTGCAACTTTATTCACATTAGCCCCGTCAATTTCAACAACAGCTAAGTCTAACCAAGGATCTTTCCCTACTAACTTTGCATCTACCTTTTTACCATCACTTAGTTTTACAGCAAGTTTATTTGCACCATCTACTACGTGGTTGTTTGTTACGATATATGCTTTATTCCCTGCTTTTTTATAAATAACACCTGATCCTGAACCAGCTTGTTGTTCTTGACCTGTCGGTTGCATTGCAAATGGATCAACACTTTGTTGCATATTAATAACACCTACAACAACATCTTTCGCCCCTTCAATCATACCAGGTAAATCAGTTTCATTTTTCGCTTTATTTACAACAGGAACTACAGTACCTTCTACTTTTGAATCCGAACTAAATGATGATACTGGCGCTCCATTATTTTGAGCCCATGGCATATATGGTGCTGCAAAACTAATCGAAACCGCTCCGACTACAGCCCCCACTAAACCTGTGAAGAAATAGCCTTTTTTACTACCTGATTTTCTCACTTCTCTCGTTTCACTATGCTCTTCATTTAAATTTGGTCCGTCGTAATATCCCATGTTTTATTTCCCCTCTCTGGTGAATTCGTATTTTCAGTATAGTCACGTTTTGTGTCCTTCTTGTGAACTCATCGTGAAATCTAATTAAAAAAATACTCCTATCTAACATTGTAGACAAAAAAAGTATTTTTTGTACATTCTACCTTCAAAAGAGAGTATAAAATCGCCATTTCCCTAGGCTAAATTACACAAATCGTTCTAGATTATTCTTCAAATTTATAACCAACTCGAATAACAGTACCGATATGCTTCGCTTTATCTCCTAGCTTATTTCGAAGTTTTTTAATATGGGTATCAACCGTTCTGTCATCACCGTAATAGTCATATCCCCATAACTGATCTAATAAATGTTGACGTGATAACACGATTCCTTTGTTCTCCATTAAATACACAAGAAGTTCAAATTCTTTATGTGTCAATATAATTTCTTCTCCATCTACTAAAACAGTTCTAGATAGACGATTTACTTCTATTCCAGCTAAAGACATAGCATTTTCTTCCGCTACTCCTACCGCACCATCCGCACGTTTCAATAACGTCTTTGCGCGAGCTACTAATACTTTCGGGCTAAATGGTTTCGTTACATACTCGTCTGCACCTAATTCGAAACCTAGCAATGTATCATCCTCATCCGAACGTGCTGTCAACATAATAATTGGTACTGCTGATTCTTTTCTAATTCTTCTACAAACAGACCATCCATCTATTTCCGGTAACATAATATCTAACATAATTAAATCAATTTCATGCTCTGCAAATAACTCTAACGCTTTTTTTCCATCTTCTGCTTCGATTACTTCAAAGCCTTCATTACGAAAATAATCACTAACAATTTCACGTAATCTTCTTTCATCTTCAACAAGCAATACTGTTTTATTCATATAATCTATCCCGCCTTTTTACTCTTTCAATCGAATAATACGTTGATTGGAGCTTCCGCGAAATGGAAGTGCTAAATCTTTTTTCTCAATTTCAAACCTTCCATCGACTAAAACATCCCCATAATGTAACAACTCTATCATATCATTATTTTGAGAACTCTGTATCTCTTCTAACGTATAACCTGTATACATCCATAGGTTTTTTTTCAAATCTTTTACGATTTTTGCTACCTTTTTCACTTCAGCAGCTTGAAAAAATGGATCTCCACCTGAAAATGTTACATCAGTTAATGGATTACTTGCAATCTCTTTCACAATTTCTTCTACTGTCATTTCCGTTCCATTGCAAATATTCCACGATTTCGGATTATGGCAACCAACGCAACGATGCGGACAGCCCGCAAAAAACACGACTGTCCGCAATCCTTCTCCATCTACTACACTATCATGAATAATATTCATCACTTTCATTTATGTTTCACCCGATCTATCTCTTCACTACGTTTCGCACTATTCCACTTCGACATATCTCCTACAAGATAGCCTGTTATACGGCGAATTCTTTCTATATTAGCCTCATCTTTATTCCCGCAACTTGGACATTCATTCCCAATAACCCCGTGATAACTACAGCACTTACAACGGTCAACAGGATGATTAATTGAACCGTATCCAACGCCATGTTCTGCCATGGCTTGTACAATTTGTTTTAATGCCTTTTTGTTATGCATTGCTGCTCCATCTAGTTCAATATAAGTAATGTGTCCTCCATTACAGAGAGCATGGAACGGGCCTTCTAAACGGATTTTATTTATCGCTTGAATGTTATAATAAACTGGAATATGGAATGAATTCGTATAGTAATTATGGTTCGTTATACCGTTAATTTCACCAAATTCTTCTCTATCTTTTTTCACAAACTTCCCTGATAATCCTTCTGCTGGAGTTGCAATTACTGAGAAATTCAGTTGATGTTCTTCTGTCGCTTTATCCATTCTATCTCTCATAAAGGAAATAATTTCATACCCAAGTTTCCATGATTCTCCATCTTCCCCATGATGCTTTCCTGTTAAAGCTACTAAACATTCCGCAAGACCGATAAAACCAATACTTAACGTCCCTTGTTTTAAAATCGAGGCTACGGAGTCTTCAGGCTGCAACGTTTCTCCACCACGCCATACACCTTGTGAATATAAAAACTGAAAATCTCTTGCTCGCTTCGTACATTGATACGCATATCTTTCTAATAGCTGCTTAATTCCTAAATCTAAATAATAGTTTAGCGCTTCAAAAAACGCTTCTTTTGAACCACTAATTAACGCTAATTTCACTAAATTAATAGACGTAAATGATAAATTCCCTCTACCAATCGCTGTTTCTTCTCCATGTATATTAGACATAACACGGGTACGACATCCCATGTAACATACTTCACTTTCTGGTCTTCCATCATAATGTACTGCATTAAACGGAGCATCTAAAAATGAAAAGTTAGGGAACAATCGTTCAGCCGTTGTCTCTAATGCTAATTCAAATAAATCGTAGTTCGGATCACTTTCTTCAAAATTCACACCTTTTTTCATCTTGAAAATTTGAATCGGAAAAATCGGTGTCTCTCCTTTACCAAGTCCAGTTTGTGTCGCTTTTAAAAGTTGTTTAATTAACATTCTTCCTTCTTTTGATGTATCTGTTCCGTAATTAATAGAAATAAACGGTACTTGTCCTCCGCCCCTACTATGCATACTATTTGAATTATGAATGAAAGCCTCACACGCTTGATACGTATCATTTTCCGTTTCTTTCCATGCGAATTCTTCTATTTGTTCTTTCGTAAGCGGATATGATTGTAATCGTTTTTTATGTCTCTCAATTGTTTTTCGTACATAAGGTGCTAAATCAATATCAAAGAGTGCAAACGATTGACCACCATGCTGCATATTTTGATTCGCTTGAAAAATAATAGACGAAAGAGCCAATGCACTTTTAATGTCTTGCGGTTGTCTCATATGTCCATGTCCAGTATGAAAACCGTTAGCAAGCATTTGCGCTAACGGAATTTGTGAACAAGTCGTCGTTCCTGTCGCATAAAAATCTAAATCATGTGGATATAATATATTTTCATTTATCGCTTTTTTCACTTGATCTGACAATAAATTCTCAACAGCATAATATTTTGCACTCTCAGATGCAAATGTTCCCATTACGCCCATTGGAGAGCGGCCGTCTACATTTGCATTTTCTTGCATTAAATCTTGTTCATTGCCGTGGACTATTGTCTCGAACACTTTCATTAATTCTTCTTCTCCACGTGTATTATTTTGTAACATTTATAACCCTCCACCAATATGTTGTTATCTTTTGATTAAAATGTTACTACATATAGTCTTACTGTTTCTGTGAGAAATGTAACATTACTGTGAAATTTTTTTCACGAAATAATGAATTTTTCATTTACAAAAAAGAAATGTGCTCTTTACAAATGTATGGTACAATATACGGGAAAAACTCTTTTTACCCTTTATCAACACATTTGAATAAAGGAGACTGAACTTATGGTTACTACATATCTTTTATTTATCGTTGCCTACTTACTTGGCTCGATTCCATTTGCACTAGTTGTTGGAAAAATCGGCTACGGAATCGATATTCGTGAGCACGGGAGCGGTAATCTAGGCGGAACAAACACATTCCGCACATTAGGGAAAAAAGCAGGTTTTACCGTTACAATTGCTGACATTTTAAAAGGGACATTAGCAACAAGTCTACCAATGATTTTCGGATTAGATATTCATCCACTATGGTTCGGGTTAGCGGCTGTTCTTGGACATGTCTATCCAATCTTCGCGAAATTCCGCGGTGGTAAAGCAGTTGCAACTTCTGCTGGGGTGCTATTATGCTATTCACCAGTTGTTTTTGCAATATTGGCTGTTGTATTTTTCACCCTTTTATTTACAACAAGATACGTATCACTTTCTTCTATGGTAACAGCAGTTGTTGCTGTTATTGCATCCATTGTTAGCGGGGATAAAATCTTCATTATTGCGATGTGTTTATTAGCAGGTATGGTTATTTATAAACACCGTGCAAATATCGGACGAATTATAAATAAAACTGAACCAAAAGCAAACTTTTCAAAAAAGCAAAAATAAGATCGTAACCCACATAACGCAAAAAGAAAACGTGAAGCATATTAATAGCGTCTTTTTGCGTTATTTTTTATACTAAAGAAAAAGCAACATAATTTGGAGGAACTATACATGAATCTTTCCGTAACAAAAGAAGCAGCACAATGGTATAAAAATGAATTAAACTTACAATCAAATGAAACACTACGCTTTTTCGTACAATACGGTGGTTGCAGTACTGTGCAAAAAGGACTTTCTTTAGGGATTCGTAAAGATGATCCTGCACATCCTGCTGTTCAAATTCAAGAAGAAGGTATTAACTTCTTTATTGAAGGCGATGATGAATGGTTCTTCGATGGACATAATTTATCTGTTACACTTAACGAAGGTGACGACTTCCCACAATTTAATTATGAAAAATAAAAAAACGTGGCTTCTGCCACGCTTTTTTATTTTTTCTTAATTTCCTCATATTTCGCATACCACTCAGGATATAACTTTTTAAATGATACAGGGCGGAACCCTTCTTTTTTCGCACAAATATTCGTCGTACTTGCAGTAATACAAAGTTCACCATCACCATTATATATTTCATATCCATATACAACGCGAAGTGGGCTGACAGTATCTACCCATGTTTTTACGATTGCTTTTTCTCCGTAACGCATCGCTTTACGGTATGAAATTTGTAAATCTAACACAGGAGAAATAATTCCTTCTTTCTCCATTTCAACATATGAAAAACCTAAATCTTGTATAAGTTTCGTGCGACCTAACTCAAGCCACACTAAGTAGTTTGAATGGTAAACAACACCCATTTGATCTGTTTCCGCATAACGGATTTCAACTTCATGTTCTGCTACAAACATATGTATATTCGCCTTCTTTCACTTCTGCTACCTTGCATACATTTAATCATAATACAGTGACATCAAAAATAAAATAAAAATAGTGAATCTTTTCCCGAAAGGAGCAAGCATATGATTCAAATTGTAACGGTTCGTAGCGGTGATAGCGTATATAGCTTGGCATCAAAATATGGATCAACACCTGACGAAATAGTAAAAGACAATGGACTAAATCCCGCTGAAACGCTCGTTGTTGGTCAGGCACTTATCGTTAATACGAAAGGAAATAATTATTATGTACAGCCTGGTGACAGCCTCTATCGGATTTCTCAAACATATAATGTCCCCCTCGCTAGTTTAGCTAAAGTTAATAATTTATCTTTAAAATCTATTCTCCATGTCGGACAACAATTATATGTACCAAAAGGCACAAAACGAGCTGTAGAATCCATCGCTTATTTACAACCTTCCACTATACCGATTAAAGAGAGTTTAGTTAATGCTACACGTGCCATCAATCCATTTTTAACATATTTAGCTTATTTTAGTTTTGAGGCAAAAAGAGATGGCACATTAAAAGAACCTACTGAAACAGCTAAAATTGCTAATATTGCAACGCAAGGGCAAACAATCCCTATGCTCGTTATTACAAATATTGAAAATGGTAATTTCAGTGCCGATCTAACATCGGTTATTTTACGCGACGCAACGATTCAAAACAAATTTATTACTAACATTTTGCAAACAGCTGAAAAATATGGCATGCGAGACATTCATTTCGATTTCGAGAGTATAGCACCCGAAGACCGCGAGGCGTATAATCGCTTTTTACGAAATGTAAAAACACGCTTACCTAGCGGGTACACATTAAGCACAACTCTCGTACCGAAGACAAGTTCAAATCAAAAGGGAAAGTTTTTCGAAGCCCATGATTATAAAGCGCAAGGGCAAATTGTTGATTTCGTCGTCATTATGACATATGACTGGGGTTGGCAGGGCGGGCCACCAATGGCAATCTCTCCTATCGGTCCTGTAAAAGAAGTACTTCAATACGCAAAATCTCAAATGCCTCCCCAAAAAATTATGATGGGGCAAAACTTATACGGATTCGATTGGAAACTTCCGTTCAAACAAGGGAATCCACCAGCAAAAGCAGTTAGCTCTGTCGCAGCTGTTGCACTTGCTCGTAAATATAATGTTCCTATCCGCTATGATTTCACAGCTCAAGCTCCACATTTTAATTACTTTGACGAAAATGGCGTACAACATGAAGTTTGGTTTGAAGATGCGAGGTCTATTCAAAGTAAATTCAATTTAATGAAAGAGCAGGGCATTGGCGGTATTAGTTATTGGAAGATTGGCTTGCCATTTCCACAAAATTGGCGTTTACTTGTTGAAAACTTTACGATTACGAAAAAGGGCTGACAAAAGTCAGCCCTTTTTGTACATTTTGTTAAGATTCATCTTTGATTTCACTTTTTAATGAGTCAATACTTTCTAAACGTCTTTGATTTTTTGCTTCAATAGCAGCACGATCTTTTTCATTAGAAAGTTCCGCTGTTTCTTTTGCTTCATTAAAGTTATCAACTGTATTTTGCACCATTTCTTGTAACTTTTCAGCGTTGTCACTTCGATTATCTGGATTTGGCATGTACTTCCCTCCTAATATTGTATATACACACCATCTTAAATTACCTATCTTTCCTCAAATTTATACATAAAAAAGGAGAATGTAATATTCTCCTTTTCTTTAACCATTATCAACAATCGGTTGTTTACCTGTTTGATCTTGCATTTGCTTTCCTTTATTTCCACCAGCTTTTTTTGATTGTGTTCCAATATGATTCGGTGCAAAGTCTTTTGAATTTTTTTTCGGATTACCCATTACTATCGCCTCCTTAACACTAGTATCGTACTAGTGTTAAGAATTATTCAGCTTGCTTAAAAAGTTTCATTTCATAACGTTTTTCAATGCGCTCTTCAATGCGATCAATTGCCTCACGATCGCTTAATAATTGTTGTTTATTTTCATTTACAAGTTCTTCAAACGATTTACGGCGACTTCTTCTCATGTTGTTCACCCTCTCTCCTTCGCTTTCTTATTACATAGTATGAGCAAACAAAAAACTCTTTAATCAGATTTGCAAGAAAATTTTATGTTTTAGTACTCCTAAAAAAACTCCGTGTACAATATATTGCACACGGAGTTTTTTATACCATAATATTTAAATACTCTTTCAACTTTTCATCTGCATTCATTTCATTTTCTT
>NZ_JBNLYE010000053.1:0-21584 GCF_050172095.1 Bacillus sp. GMs2/2 | reverse complement strand
ATCTTTTAATATTATTAAACACATTGTCTGTTATCCGATTTCCAAAATTCATATTTTTATTTCCTCTTGTATGAATGGCTATTATTTTGATACCTGTATCAAAATAATGATATACAGGTGATCCACTTTGCCCTTCATAAGTATCAATCTTGTATGTTAGTCTGCTAGGATTAACACCTTCAATTGGACCATAATCTCTCCACATTGTGTAACGTTCATTTCCTATTTTATCAGCTGGATATCCAGGAATCACCGCAAGTAAACCTTTTGGTGATTCTACATAAGTAGTTCTATATCCAAACCAACCCGTATAATCTCCTGGAGACCCATTTAATTTAATCGTTCCATAATCATAATTTGAATTTTCGTTATCAGTCCATCCACTTACCGAGTAAAGTTTTGTTCCTTTATAAGGTAAATACGGTGCTTGTCCTCCATTACGTCCTGGAGTTACAATAACATTTGTCGCCCATCCACCAATTTCTTTATTGTAAATACAATGTCCAGCTGTCAGCACTGTATCTTTACTAATTAGTGCTCCTGTACATCCATAAATTTCTCCACTATTATACTGAGTTGCTATATGGACTACAGCACTATACGGATATGAAGTTGTATCATTAACCCGTATTCGATCATCTATTCCTATAACAGAATAGGTAAGAATGTTAGGTGAATAATTTAACTTCGTATTTTCTAAGAAGGCTCCCCAATCTTCCCCACCATGTTTACGCCCTTCAAATGAAGGTGAAACAAGATCTTCTCCCCTTCGATCATTACTATACAAAGATTGTTCTTGAAAAAGTACACGTTCTCCCTCATTTGAAACTGATGTCCACGGTACATCTTCTGCATACACCTTCTGATTCACCAAAAATACTGTACAAAAAAAGATAAAAAGAACACCAAAACTATAAAGAGCCAACCTACATCTTATAGAAATAAAGCTATCCAACATAACTTACCTCCTATACAAATGATAGCGAACAATTGAAGATCCCTTTATAAATTCTAGTTTTTCTTTTTTTAGAAGTCAATGTAATTAATAATGATTATCATCATTAATTACATTGACTTAACAAAATCAAACAATAAGTCATATTCTTTACTCTGCGTTCAAAAACCTGTCTCATTAAAGTTTCACCATATTACATAAATCCATAACCTTTTTCACAATCAACTCCGCAGTATTCTCTCCCGGTGGCATTAACAAATTTGTAACTGTTCCATACACAATAGGACTTAATTCTACTTCATATCCGCCATATGCATATTCGTCTTTTGTCGGTAAATAACCAAGATATCCGTTCATATATCCACCAAAGAAAGCCAATTCATTTTGAAGGCTCTCTTTCATTGCTAAGGCAGTTTCTGAAAAAGGTTCCATCGGTATACCTGAAAACATACCATCATTAACTTGAAACAGTTGAACTTCTAAATCTATACATAACTTCCGAATACCTTGCCTATATTTCTCTAATACGATAGCAAGCCATTCATCCGTATTCACGCCCCACTGCTTCTCGGCTAATCGAGCCATGCTTCGTATCTCATCAATTTCAGGAATATCCTTCAACTTCATTTGCATCATACTTGAAACTGTCCTTAATTTTACAATTGGACTATATGTAACTGTTGGTAACATCGTTAATACATGTCCACTAAGTATGTAAGCCATTTGTTTTAACGCTTCCCTTGAACCGCGATATTTCGCATTCACATTTCCAGCGGCACCTTGAACAATAATAACAGGGCAGTTCACTATCTGCTCTAGAATCTCTCTCGTTATTCCAGGATAATCTGCTGATAATTCATCGCTATCACCTTTTAAAACATTCGGATGCGCAGTACAAAATACTATAATCCCAGATAGCTCCTTCGTTTCAGCATTTCTGATTGCCAACATGCCAATTCGTTTATCTACAACACCCTCAATATTTGTTCCCATCTTTGCTCTTCCATCAGATGTTCTCTCTCGTCGGTTTACACCGATATCACCTGTCGTAACACCCCATCCAACTTCGCATCGCTTTAAATTGTTATTTGCAGTAACAGCACCATGTACTACATTATTTACTAAAATCATTTTATACGACTGCACTAGCGGATCATCACCGACTGTCTCTGGACCGGAATGCGTATGAGTATAAACAACCGTTATTCGCTCAAATGGCACATGAAGCCTACTTGCTACTCGCTCACGAATCATATTCGTATCTTCTACTAACATCCCAATATTATCGATACTTATAAACACAGTTTTCATTTCATCTTTTTCAAATACAAAAACTGTCCCATAAATACGCTCTTCAATATTATTTATTCCTGTCTCTCTATGATATCCGACAAAATCAATACCTACAGGCGGCGTAATATCAACCTTACATACCCCTATTTTGCTCATTTAAATCACTCCATTTCTCTATATAACTCCCTTTTTTCAAGAATAGCATATTTAACTTGGTTCCAAATAAAAAGAACGGACACAGTATCCTATGTCCGTTCTTCCCCTCACACATACTTCCGATGCACCATCTTACCATCATAAGAAAACACAACGCCCTTACTCTCCACAATGGACTCCATATGCACCGTTCTTCCCCATAGTTGATGAAGATATGGTAATACTTTTTCTAAGTATTTTAAATCGAGCTCGATTCCTTCGTAACTATGTTTAATGTATAATTCTCCGTTCTTTAAGTAGTCTCCATCTTCTACTACTAAGTACGGGAACCCACCATTTGTACGCATACTTACGAGTTGATCACGTACATTTTCCCATTCTTTATCTATTACCTTATATTCTTTTCCTTGGCGCTGGAATAAGTACATATCTTCTCGCATAACAAGATCTTTATTTAAGTAGTTTCTTAAGAACGATACGTCCCATTCAATTTCTCGTACTTCAAACATTTTGTCACGGCCCGATCCTGGTTTTACGCCCCGTCGCTTCATTTCTTCAGTCGGATTGTTGTACCGTTCTTCAATATCTTCAAAGATTTTAATACCGAGGTAGTATGGATTAATACTTGTTTTTGATGGCTGAACGACACCTGCATTTAGTTTCGCAAATTCAATTGCTTCATCAGAGGTTAAGTCCATTTCACGAAGTATGCGTTGATGCCAGTAGGATGCCCAGCCTTCGTTCATGATTTTCGTTTCAAGCTGCGGCCAAAAATATAACATTTCTTCGCGCATCATCGTTAATATATCACGCTGCCAATCTTCTAACTCACGGCTATATTCTTCAATAAAGAGAAGTAAATCCTTCTCTGGTTGCGGTGGGATTTTCTTCTTTTTACGTATATTAGAGCGCTCTTGTTTTTTATTTCGGTTATCTAAATTCCATAAATCATCGTATTGCGATACCTTTTTCTTTTCTACTTCTTCCTCTTCTAAATCATCAATACTCCATGCGAGCTTCGGACGCATAAGCGACGGATCAATATGCTCTTGAATGGCAAGTACGGCATCTAAAAATGTTTCTACCTCTGCTTTTCCATACTTATGCTCATAAGCTTTCACACGGTCCGCTGTTGCGGCCATACTCTCTACCATATCTCGCTTCGTATTTGAAAAACGAATATTATTTTTGAAGAAGTCACAGTGTGCTAAAACGTGCGCGACAATTAATTTGTTTTGAATTAAAGAGTTCGTATCTAATAAAAAGGCGTAACATGGATCAGAGTTAATAACGAGTTCGTATATTTTACTAAGTCCTAAATCGTATTGTAATTTCATTCTGAAAAATTGTTTTCCAAAACTCCAATGTGAAAACCTTGTCGGCATCCCATATGCACCAAATGTATAAATAATTTCCGCTGGACATATTTCATAACGCATCGGATAAAAATCAAGCCCAAATCCAGTCGCAATTTCCGTAATTTCCGCAATCGCATATTGCAGTGCTTTATCGTCACTTGCTCTCATTATTTTCCCTCCTTACACTTTCCCTTAAGAAAGTGTATGATGAAGAACAAGCTTTCATGAGGATTGATTGCATAATAAAAAGACACCCCCGCAAAAACGAGAATGTCTCATCTATTAACCTTCAATAATCTCCATCTTCTCCGTAATCGGAGTACGTGCTTTTCCTTCTGGCGCTTTATCGAAATAGCCGATATGAAGAATTCCAACGATACGTTGGCCTCTTGTTAAACCGATTCCTTCTATAAATAATGGATTGTAGTTTAATCCGCCTGATTTCCAAACGCAACCTAATCCGCGTTCCCAAGCAAGAAGTTGGAAGTTTTGCATGAATGCACATGTTGCAGCATAATCTTCATCACGTTGAATTTGACGCGGATCTTCATTTATATATACAACGATTTGTGCAGGCGTGCTTAAAAAACGATCTGATAAAATTTTACCGCGTTTCGCTCTTTCTTCTTCCGTGAAAGAGTTTAATACTGCATCTACTAATTTCTTGCGGCCTTCTCCGATGTATAGTTTACAATTCCATGGTTCACGGTGCTTATGATTTGGTGCCCATGTTGCATCGTTTAATAGTTCAATTAATAAATCTTTTTCTACTGCTTTGTCTGTAAATGTACGAACAGAGCGTCTTTCTTTAATCACATTAGCGATGGAAGTATATGTAGTCATATTTATCTCTCCCTTATTTTTATCTATATGTATAAGTTTATCGTCATCATTGATATTGATTTTCAATTTCGATTATACCTTAGTTTTTTACTATTAATCAATGTTTTATGTTGGAAAACTTCTAAAAACGTCATTTCATACTGTGAATAAAAAAACTTGATTTGTTCACAAGTATTTCACATTTTATGGAAATGATATATGTACAGTTTTCTACATTATCCATCTAGGAGGAGTTTACATGTACAAAAAAATCGCTGTTTGTATGACTATGGCAGCATTATTATGCGGGATATCTACTTTCCCCGCTTCCGCTGCCACACCAAAAGAAGTAACAATGCATCACCATAACCCAATTTTAGAAGAAGAAATGCAATCGCTAGAAAAACTCGGCTATAACAAACATGAAATTTGGAAAGCTGCTCATATTGCAAGAATTAGTAATAAAGAAATAAAAGATGTTTTAGCTTACTATAAGCAAAATAAATCTTGGGAGAAAACAGCCGAGCATTTCGGTGTAGATCCAAGTAAGCTGAAAAAGCATCATATGAATAAAGAAACAAAGCAAGCACTGCTACAACAGTTAGCAACTATGCAAAAATCTACACCGGATCAGCTAAAGCAAAAAATGAAAGAATATAACATCAAATTGCGTCATCTTACTGTGTTAACAATCATCTCTCAAAAAAGCAATACCCCTCTTGATGATGTATTAAAGATGAAAAAAGATGGAATGGACATTAAACAAATTGCCGAAAAATTAAATGTAAAAAGAGAAGATATACGAGCGGAAATGATGAAATTAGTGAAGTCTATTAAAGAACAAAAAACAAATTAAACAGCTAAAAAGGAAGAGGCTTTCACCACTCTTCCTTTTCTTTATGAACTTTCAATTTTTAAGTATAAATTCCCGTCTTTCCCAAAAACTAACACAAGTAAATGATGTAAGTTAGGGGTGAGAAAATGTTCGGTTTATCATCTAAGAAATCAAAAAAGACTAATACAAAAACACTTTGTTCTATTCCAGAATTTATACAAACCATGAAAGAATCAAGCGATTTTGTCTCTTATAACATACTTAAAGATGAAACGTTGTGCTTGTTTTATTATAAATCTGTCGTGGAAGCACTTATTATTAAACAATTCATTTTAACTCCTATAAAAAAGGAATCGGAACAAATCCAAAACATCTCTGATTTATGTAATATTATCTCTATTGAAGACATTATTACCTCCCCTTCTATTGATGATATTCGTGAAAAATTATTAGGTGGATATATTTTAATACGCTTAAAAAACAATTCGAATCCTGATCAATATGCTTTAATTCGTGCCGAAAGTACTGTTTTAGGAAAACGATTATATAACGATACAGAAAATGAGTATAGCGTAATCGGGCCTAAAATCGGTTTCGTTGAAAACCTTGATACAAATATCCACTTATTACGCCGAAATATCGTAACGGAGCAACTCATTTTTAAAGAAGTTACCGTCGGATCTATATCAAAAACGAAAGTAGCAGTTGCTTATATAGAAGGAATTACAAATGAACAATTTGTCAACACCGCAATTCAACGGTTAGAAAACATTGACTTTGATGTCCCATTTGATGCAACTATGATTGAGCAATTTATTAGCGATAATAGCAATTCACCTTTTCCTGTTCTATTACCTACAGAACGATTAGATCGAGCTGTATTTGCATTAATTAACGGGGAAGTTTTAATTTTAACAGATGGCTCTCCATATGCTTTATCAGGACCAACAACGTTACTGGATTTTTTCATTTCACCAGAAGATTATTATTTACCGTGGATGATTGGATCGTTCTTTCGTATTATTCGTTTTTTCGGAGCTATATTTTCTCTTTTTTCCTCCGCTATTTATACAGCGGCTTTAACATATCATTATCAAATGATTCCTGCTGATTTACTAGGTCCTATTATTTTCTCGAGAGCTAACGTACCTTTCCCTCCTATTCTAGAAGCACTCTTTTTAGAAATTACAATTGAATTGCTTCGTGAAGCAGGAGCACGTTTACCAACGAAAGTCGGACAAACGATTGGGATTGTTGGGGGGATTGTAATTGGACAAGCATCTGTTGAAGCAGCTTTAACAAGTACAATTTTATTAATTGCAGTTGCTTTATCCGCCCTTGCATCTTTCACAACACCGACCGTAAAGATGTCTTCTACTATCCGGTTGTTACGCTTTCCGCTTATTCTCTTAGCCGGTGCATTCGGAGGATTAGGCCTCGCTGTCGGATTTGTATTTATTTTAGCTCATTTAATTAAATTAAAATCACTTGGATCACCTTATTTATTACCTTTATATCCATTTCGTGGTTTAGGTACAGCAGAAGGTTTTCTTCGATTACCATTTAGCCAAACGGCTCAAAGACCTTCTTTTCTTAGACCAAAATCAAAATGGCGCTACAATCCAAACAAATCGAAGCAAAAACGTGATGGTGAGAATGAATGAAGAAAATTTTATTGCACCTTATCATTATCTTCTTCGTTTTACAAACTGGCTGTACACAAACGTATATAGTAGATGCACAGCGTATTATTCATATTGCTGGATTTGACATCACAAAAAACAAAAAATTCCAAGGAACTATTCTATTCCCAGAGTACACACATGGTGTAAAGTCTAAGCCAGAGACTCAAACAACATCTGCCCGTTCACTTGAAACAATTGCTTCACGATTGAATGCGAAATCTCCTCACAATGTTGTTGTAGGTCAAATGCGTGTCGTCCTATTTGGAAAGGCTCTAGGAGAACGCGGAATGAGAGAGATTATTACTAACTTACAACGTGACCCAAATATCGGGCGTGATGTACAACTAGCCATTGTAGATGGATCTGCTGAAGAGCTTTTAAATTACGGGAAAAAAAATGGGTCTTTATATATTGCTGATTTACTCGAGCAAAATATAAGAAATGAGAACATTCCACAAACTGAATTAAACATTTTTTTATATAATTATTACTCTTCTGTATGTGATGCCTATGTTCCTTATATTAAAATGGACGATAATCATTCTGTCGCTGTCAAAGGACTTGCCTTTTTAAAAGGCGATAAAGTCGTCATGTATACGGATAAAAGACATTCTGTTTTAGCAAAATTACTTATTAATCCTACGAAAAATGGACGTTACGAAGCAGCAATAAAAAAGGATAAACATAAAGGTATGGTTGTGATACAAAACTTAGCTGGGGAAAATAAGTATGATATAGATCAAACTGGTGACATACCAAAAGTAAAAATCCATTTAAAATTAAATGGATTAATTAAAAACTCTCCTAATTGGATTGATTTAAGAAAAGAAACAAATATCAACTATATAAAAAAACAAATTGAACGAAATGTCGAAAAAGACTGTGAAGATTTAATAAAACAATTTCAAGAAAAAGAAATTGACCCGTTAGGAATACGGGATGAAATTAGAAGCCATACGAGAAAATGGAATATAAAACAAATTCGAAATATGTATAAAAATGTAGCGGTGGATATAAATTTAGATCTTAATATTGTACAATCTGGAATCGGAGAATAGTGAGGTGAAATAAGCAATGAATACAATGAATAAAACAAAGACAGTATCTCCATATTTTGCATTTATTTTATTGCATTCTCTCCAGATTGGTATAGGAATTCTCGGATATCAACGTGTAATTTTGAAAAATGCAGGTTATGATGCTTGGATTTCTCTTATTATTGCGGGGATTGCAACTCATATTGTACTGTTTTGTATGTTAAAAATGCTTGAAAAAGACGGAGATTTAATTAGCATTCATACAACAACCTTCGGAAAATGGGTTGGCTCTATATTTTCTGTAATTTTCACTCTTTATTGCTTATTATTTTGCCTTACTGTTCTTCGTACATATATGGAAGTGATACAAGTTTGGATTTTCCCTACCATTAAGTTATGGAAACTTACGCTTATGTTTTTATTAGTCACTTACTACATTATAAAAGGTGGCTTCCGTTCTGTGACAGGGATATGTTTTTGGGGTATTGTTCTTCCTATTTTCGTTGTATTCTTTTTAATCTATCCAATGAAATATGCTCATTTCCGTAATATTTTACCTATTTTTACACATTCACCTTTTGACATGCTTATATCTGCAAAACACTCTGCATTGGAATTTCTAGGGTTTGAAACAATTCTTATCTTTTATCCCTTTATTGAAAAAGGAAAATCTTTAAAGCGATGGGCCCATGCTGGAATTGCTTTTAGCACCTTAATTTATGTAGTTTTAGCTATCGTATCTTTTATGTATTACAGCGAGGGACAATTAAACCGTACTATTTGGCCTACTTTAACGATGTTAAAAATAATTAAAGTTCCTTTTATTCAGCGCTTTGAATATATTATTATTTTCGTTTGGTTTTTAATTATTTTACCAAACCTTTGCTTAACCATTTGGTCATCATGTCAAACGATGAAGCGTTCCTTTCATATTTCATTTAAATTTACATTACCGTTTTTTATTTTCATCATATTTTCAGCTTCTCTACTTTTCACAAACCGTGAAAGTATCAACACATTAAATACCGTACTATCTCAAGCGGGTTTATATATTGTATACGCTTATATCCCGATTTTATTTTTGTTTCATTCACTAAGATGGCACTTCAAAAATCGTTCAAAAAAAACTTCTCCCTAGGTGTCCCTTAGTCTGATACAATTTGATTAATACATTTGTAAAGGGGACAAGCGAATGAAAAAGTATGTATTTTCTTTACTTGCAGTACTAAGCTTAATTCTTGCTGGATGCGGAAGTACAGGTACAAATGACCAAAAATCTTCTGAATCAAAAAAAGAAGAACATGACCACGCATCGCACACTCATCAAGCTGACATTCAAGAGAAAACAAAAGGAGTCGACACACTTCCAACCTTCCTAGATAAGCTTGATCCACAAATGAAAGATATCTACACCGTCGCTGGACAAAATGCAGAGCTATTAGATTGGATTCCATGCTATTGTGGTTGCGGTGAAAGTGTAGGACATAAAAATAATAAAAACTGCTTTATTCGTGAAATTAAAAAGAATGGTGAAGTTGTTTGGGACTCCCATGCAACGACTTGCGTCAATTGCCTAGAAATCGCAGTTGAATCTGCTTCCATGAAACAAAAAGGAAAATCAACGCTTGAAATTCGCAACTATATCGATAATAAATACAAGGAAGGCTATGGCAAACCAACACCTACGCCAATGCCAAAAGCTTAAAAACGAGGAAACTCCTCGTTTTTTCTTTTCATTCACTTTTTTTCTTAACAAATTCTTTCAAGTGTATTTCCCCTTACTTATCACACACTATATATAACTCTCGGTAAGGAGGGTACACAGTGCAAACATATAACGACTATGATAAAGCTCTCTATTACACGTATTGCTGTAATTGGGATAAATTACTCGTTCTCATGGTTCAAACGAACGATCAATTATTTTCTAAGCGTATTGAGCATTTTTTACACGCTTATCAATACAGCAAGGAACTGCCAGAAGTTGATAAACAATTGCAGCTCCTATTTCAATATATTGACCACGCATCCCAAAAGTCGCATGTAGAAGAAGTAGAACAAATTCAAATGTAAACTATAGCGCTATTCTCTTCCGGAGAATGGCGCTTTTTTTAAATTTTTATATCAATAAAAGTTTCTCCTCATAAAACTTTTATTGATAAACATATTTTTTCTTTCTTTTCCATACCACTTCATACTATAATTTAGTATGTAACTATTATAAGAGAGGTATAAAATATGGGACGAGAAAAAAAGCAAGAATATGCTTTACTTACCGCATGGGGAGCTTCTTTTATCGCTACACTGGGAAGTCTTTATTTTTCCGAAATCATGAAATTTGAGCCTTGTGTACTTTGTTGGTATCAACGTATTTTTATGTATCCATTCGTTTTATGGCTCGGTATCGCTGTAGCAAAAAAAGATTATCGCATCGCAAGTTATTCTTTACCAATTGCAAGTATTGGTGCTTGTATTTCTTTATATCACTATGCAATTCAAAAAGTCCCAGCGTTTTCAGCTGCTGGAGCAGCTTGCGGTCGTGTACCCTGCACCGGAGAATTTATAAACTGGTTTGGTTTTATTACAATCCCGTTTTTAGCACTTATCGGCTTTATTACAATCGCTGTTTGTAGCTTTATTGTCATCAAAAACAAATAAGGAGATGAAAGAATGAAAAAAATGCTTATATTTGGTGGTATTATTATCGCCTTGTTTGCGGCAATTTTCGCTGTAACACAAATGGAAGAAAAAAACGCTTCAACTAGCCAAAAGATTGATAATCCTACTGAAAGTAAGACAAACGGTCCTGACTACTACACAAATAAAATCTCTCTTTCAGATCTTCAAAAGAACTTAAAAGAGAAAAAAGAAGAAACAGTATACTTTTATCAAACATCTTGCGTTCATTGCCAAAAATTATCTCCTGTCCTAGTGCCAATGGCTAAAGACTTAAACGTTGATATGAAAGTTATGGATATTGAAAAATTAGATGCTCCTTGGGATGAATATAAAATTCAAGGAACACCAACAATCATTCATTTTAAAGATGGCAAAGAAGTGAGCCGTATTAGCGGTGAACAGCCGAAAGATAAATTAAAAGAATGGCTTGAGCAAACGAAAAAGTAACGAGAAAAGGAAACTCCTTCTACACATGAAATGGGTGTAAAATCCCACACTAATGTATAAGGAGGGGGTTTTATGCCAGAAGTAAGATGTTCTGTTTCCAACTGTTCTTTTTGGGGACAAGGTAACTTTTGTCAAGCAAGTGCGATCATCGTTCAGCCTGATGCAGATGAAACTGGTCAAACTGAAAATGATTCATATACAGCTGCTGTTTTAACAAACGAGACGCTAGAAAGTTCTGTAGCAACGAGTGTAGAAACTTGTTGTCATACATTTAAGCCTAGATATTAACAATTATTCCACCTCATATACGTGAGGTGGTTTTTTCTTTCTCTCTTCTTGTTTACGTCATCTCTAATTCTCCCTATAATAAAGTTAACTTTTATGAATACGAAGGTGAAATACTATGGCTAAAACAATTGCAGATATCGCCAAATTGGCTGGCGTTGCAAAAAGCACAGTCTCTCGTTACTTAAACGGCGGATATGTAAGTGATAAAACAAAACTTAAAATCGAAGGTATTATTCAGGAAACAAATTTCTCTCCCAATACATTTGCTCAAAGTTTAAAAGCAAAAACAACAAATTTAATTGGTGTCATCATCCCCCGATTAGACTCCTTCGCTACAATGAAAACACTTATCGGGATCGATAAAACATTACAGGAAAATAACTATCAAATGCTTGTAGCAAATGCAAATCAAACAACCGAAACTGAAATACAAGCAATTGAAAACTTTATAAAACAAAAGGTAGCTGGCATTATTTTATTAACAAAAACATTAACGAATGAACATCAAAAAATTATGGCTAATTCAAACATCCCTATTTTATTCGTCGGGCAAGAATATAAAGATCAATATTGCCTCGTTCACGATGATTATGATGCAGCTTATGAGTTAGGGGCATACGTTTTATCCCAAGGCCATCGACATATTGCCTATTTAGGGATAGAAAAAGATGATATTTCTGTTGGAATACATCGAAAAAATGGTTTTCAAAAAGCAATTGAAAATTTAGAACCGACTTGCAACGTTTCATATTACGAAACAACTTTCCGCATAGAAGATGCCATGAAACAAGTACAACATATTTTAGATAATAATCGCCCAACTCTTATCGTATGTGCTACAGATAACATCGCTCTTGGCGCAATGAAAGTCATTCACTCCCACTCCCTTTCTGTACCAGGTGATATTTCTGTAACAGGATTCGGTGGATATGATATTTCAGAAATGGTACACCCTAGTTTAACGACAATTGCGTTTGACTATGAGTATGCTGGAAAGCTTGCTGCCACTTCTCTTTCACAGCTTGTTGAAAACAAAACTATACCAAAAATATTACACTCTCGTTATACATTAAAAATCCAAGAAAGCGTTGACAAAATATAAAGGCGCTCTATAATAAAATTAAAACCGGTTCCACATTTTAAAAACAGGATTTTCAACATCATTTCCCTGTTTTTTATTTTAACTCGTTACGGAACCGGTTCCATAAAAGAGAATTTATAGTAAGGGGGAATTTTTATGGATATGAAGCAAATTGCAACTCAAGTAATACAGAACATTGGTGGAAAGGAAAACATTGTTCGTGCCACACATTGCGCGACTCGCCTTCGTCTTATATTAAAGGATGATACGAAAATAAACTCTGCAGAAATCGAAAGCATCGATGGAGTAAAAGGTGCTTTCGCAACGACCGAGCAATATCAAATTATTTTTGGAACTGGCATAGTAAACAAAGTATATGATGAATTCTCAAAACTAATTGGAATAGCCGAACTAGATTCTACAACATCAAACGATATACCTAAGAAAAAAATGAACCCTATCGCCCGCCTAGCAAAGACACTATCTAATATTTTTGTTCCAATTATTCCAGCTATCGTCGCAAGCGGTTTACTTATGGGTCTACTCGGAATGTTGAAAGCGTTTAAATTAGTTCCTGGAGATCACTCACTTATCCAATTACTTGATATGTTCTCAAGTGCAGCTTTCATTATTTTACCTATTTTAATTGGAGTTAGTGCCGCTAAAGAATTTGGTGGTAACATTTTCTTAGGTGCAGTTGTTGGTGGTATATTAACTCACCCAAGCTTAACAAATCCTTGGACTCTTTCAAATGCAAAACCAACTGTTTTACATTTCTTTGGTATGGATATTGATATGATTGGCTATCAAGGTACTGTTTTACCTATTTTATTATGCGTATATGTTATGAGTACAATTGAAAAAGAACTTCGAAAACGTGTTCCGAACTCTTTAGATTTATTAGTTACACCATTCTTAACAATTATTATAACTGGCTTTTTATCACTTATTATTATCGGACCAATTGGATATAAAATCGGTGACGGCATTACGTACCTTTTAAATACAATCTATCAATTTGCAGGACCAGTAGCTGGACTTATATTCGGCGGATTGTATTCAACAATCGTTCTTACTGGCTTACACCATAGCTTCCACGCTATTGAAGCAGGCTTACTCGCAAATAAAGATATCGGTGTCAATTTCTTACTCCCTATTTGGTCAATGGCGAACGTTGCACAGGGCGGTGCTACTTTAGCTGTCTATTTCAAAACAAAAAACAAAAAAACGAAAGAAATTGCAATTCCGGCCGCAGCTTCAGCATTTTTAGGAATTACAGAACCAGCTATTTTTGGTGTCAATTTAAAACTTGGTAAACCATTTATTGCAGCAGCTATTGGCGGCGCAATTGGCGGCGCTTACGTTGTTTGGATGCAAGTGGCGGCTAATGCATACGGTTTAACAGGTATTCCGATGCTTACAATTGTTGCACCTCTTGGCATGATGAACATGATTCACTATATAATTGGTTTCGCTATTGCAGTTATCACTGCTTTTGTTGCCACATTCATTTTATATAAAGAAAGTAAATAATAACGGGGTGAAAACCTATGTCAAAATATAAAACAATACTGCAATCTAATAAAGACGAATTACATTCTTTATATGAAATTGCAAACCAAGATTCATGGAAACCAATTTATCATATCCACCCACCATTTGGATTAATGAATGATCCTAACGGTGTATCCTACTACAATGATGAATATCACGTTTTTTATCAGTGGTATCCATTTGGTCCCATTCATGGAATAAAGCATTGGGGGCATGTGAAGTCAAAAGACCTTATTAACTGGGAGCGTATGCCTGTAGCCATCATCCCTACTGAAAGCTATGAATCACACGGTGCATATTCTGGTAGTGCTATCGTAAAAGATGGCCTTCTTCATTTACTTTATACAGGGAATATAAAAAAGCCTAATGATTCCCGTGATGCAAAACAATGTATGGCAACAATGGATTCACAATATACGGTGACGAAATATAGTAATAATCCTGTTATTGATATAATTCCTGACGGATATACAAAACATGTACGTGATCCAAAAGTCTGGAAACATAATGATATGTACTATATGTTACTCGGTGCCCAACGTGAAAATAAAACAGGAACTCTATTACTATACAAATCACAAGACCTATACAATTGGCATTTCCAAGGTGAAATTACAACAAATTTAAAAGAATTCGGATTTATGTGGGAATGCCCCGATTACTTCCAATTATCAGGGAAAGATGTACTTCTCTTTTCACCGCAAGGAATTGAAAAAGACGGCGAAAACTTTCACAATATATACAATGTCGTTTATGCCATAGGCCATTTCGATATTAAAAATTTATATTTCCATGTTGATTCCTATTACGAAGCTGATAAAGGATTCGATTTTTATGCCCCTCAAACTTTAGAAGACTCTACTAGTCGTCGCCTATTGTTTGCTTGGGCAGGATCAAGTGAAATCACATATCCTTCTGATGATTATATGTGGGCTCATTGCCTAACACTTCCACGTGAATTAACATTAGAAGATAACATCTTAAAACAAAAACCAGTTTCAGAATTAACAAAACTACGAACAACAAAAAAAGAAATTTCAGGAGATATAACAGCTGGATTAAATGTATTATCAACGCTTGATGATAAAGGCTCCTATGAATTAATTGTTACACTTAAAACAGAAGATGCAAAGCGTTTTGGGCTTTCTCTCTTCCACAATGAGGAGGAATGTTTCCCCATTACATTTAATCGGGCACAAGGTACTATTTCTATAGACAGGGGCAACTTCTACCATCAATTTGGCGGAGAATATGGATTTGAACGCTGTAAAAAAATCGATATTCAAGATACGATAGAACTACAAATATTTGTAGATAAAAGCATCGTGGAAATTTTCTTATACGATGGTTCAACAGTCTTTACGTCCCGAGTTTTTCCTCGAAAAGACATGAAACATCATATCGCAATCTTTTCAGATGCAAAACTAAACTTTATCATCACACAATATAAGCTGAAAAGAGGGATTGTATGAGAAATGTCTTTTGTATAGGTGAACTATTAATTGATTTTGTGTGCCGAAATACTAACGTTTCTTTAGTAAACGGTTCAGATTTCGAAAAAAAAGCTGGTGGAGCACCCGCTAACGTTGCTGCTGCGATTACAAAATTAGGTGGACACGCTACATTTATGGGGCAAGTAGGAAATGACCCATTTGGTGAGTTTCTTGAACAAACTTTACAGCGTGCGCAAGTCGATACATCCATGCTCATAAAAGATAAACAAACAACACTTGCATTCGTATCCATCGATCAAGATGGGGAACGTGATTTTACTTTTATGCGTGGTGCAGATGGTGAATATCAATTCAATAGCATTGATTTATCAAAAATACAAACGAATGATTTAATACATTTCGGTTCAGCGACAGCTTTACTATCAAGCCCATTAAAAGAAACGTATTTTCAGTTGTTACAATATGCGAAAGATAACGGCCATTTTATTTCTTTTGATCCAAATTATCGAAGTGCACTCATTACAAATACAGAACAATTCTCTCAAGATTGTCTAACCTTTATAAAACATGCACACTTCGTAAAAGTAAGTCAAGAGGAAGCTACTATGCTCTCTAAAGAGAGTGATTTACAACAAGCTGCACTCAAATTATTAAATTATGGCGCAAAAGTAGTAGCTATTACACTTGGAAAAGACGGTACACTTCTTGCGACAAATGAAGGTCAAACCATTGTCTCTTCTATTTCCATTCAACAAGTCGATACAACTGGTGCTGGTGATGCTTTCGTTGGAGCAATGTTATATCAGATTGCCCAAAGTGAACATACACTTTCATATCATTTCAAAGACTTAACAGCGTTTATCTCCTTTGCAAATAAAGTAGGTGCTATCACATGTACAAATTACGGTGCAATTGCCTCTCTTCCATCATTAACAGATATAAAAGCATACGATTAATCGTATGCTTTTTTACATTCCCCTCCAAAAATCATGCATAATAAAAAAGTACAAAATAACGAGAACGGCCGTCCCGCATAAGGTAATGCGCCGATATATACTCTTCTCTCCTTCCCTCGCTTTCACAAACGCCCAAATAAATCCGAAGAACAATATTAAATCAACATATGGAACATAAAAAGAAAAGACGAGAAACGCATATAAATACACAATAAATAAACAGGTCGTTACTAAAAAAACTTTAAACGCAAATTCACTTTTCATAATATAACCGCCCCCTATCTGTACTGTATTATATTCAGCAAAATATAATAGTTGCAGTTAAACTCCAAGTATAAATAAGCTACCGTCTATAAAACGGTAGCCATTACGGAACATTGTATTCTCGTTTATATATATTACTTAAAATCGAAGAAGGAATTTGCTCGTAACGAATTTTCTCTCCTGTTTCATCTATAATATACAAATTGTTTCCTATATAATATATTCCATCTTTTCGTTTTGAGTACACTGGATATCTTTCATTTGGCAATACCGTTTTCACTTTTGTTAACTGTCCATTTGGTTCTTGCCAATATATATCCGCGCGGTCTACTAGCGTAAGTACTCCAATTTGTTCTTCTTCTATTTTCCGACTATTCCAGCTCACAACGCGATAACCAAGCTTATTCGCTTCATATTCGGGGCTCGTATGAAAACGAGAAATGATTACTTTTGTTTGTAATTGTACTCTGTCATATAACCATTGTATATCCCTGTCATGCATGCGAATACAACCATTTGATTCCCTACTTCCAATCGTCCATTCCCGATTTGTCCCGTGAATCGCATATTCATTCTTATCTAGTCCAAGCCACCTCGTACCGAGAGGATTATTCGGTGCACCCCCAGGTATTTTTTTTCGATGGTATTCTTTATTTTTAAATTTAGTTATAATACAAAAGTTACCTTCAGGCGTAGGTGTACGATCTCTTCCAGTCGTTACTGGAAATGTTTTTGTATAATTTCCATTCTCAAAAAAAGACAACTGATTTGTCGTAAGATTCACTAATATTAAATGATCTGTATTAGCAAAAGCACTAACCGGTAGGATGAAAAATAATAGTATGACGAAACATAACTTTTTCAGCTATATCCCCCCTAGCGCTCACTATAATAAGTGGAATTAACATTACTTTGCTCTTATAAATGAAAACTATCCATTTACAATAACGCCCCCATTTACATGTATCATTTGTCCAGTAACATAAGAAGAATCACCAGACGCTAAATATACGTATGCCGGCGCTAACTCATATGGTTGACCAGGCCTTTGCATTGGGACATTGCTCCCAAACTGAGAGACTTTCTTCTCATCAAAGCTCGATGGAATAAGCGGTGTCCAAATCGGTCCTGGTGCAACACCATTTACCCGAATCCCTTTTTGCACTAACGATTGAGAAAGTGATCTTGTAAAAGCTACGATTGCTCCTTTCGTCGCGGAATAATCAATTAACGTTTCATTTCCTTCATATGCAACGATAGATGCCGTATTTATAATGACATCCCCTTTCTTCAAATGAGAAAGGGCTGCTTTCGCAACGTGAAAATAAGAAAAAATATTAATACGAAAAGTCTTTTCTAGCTGTTCTGCTGTAATATACTCTAGTCCTTGCTGCGGATATTGCTGCGCGACATTATTTACCAAAACCTGTAAACTACCTAGCTGCTGGACGGTCTCTTGAACAACATCTTTACAATGCTGTTCATCACTTAAATCACCCGGCAACAATACACACTTTACACCTTCTTTCTCAACATATTGCTTCGTCTCATTAGCATCTTCTTCCTCATCTAAATAAGCAATCGCAACATTTGCTCCTTCTTTTGCAAAAGCGATGGAAACTGCTCGTCCAATTCCGCTATCTCCCCCTGTAATTAATACATTCTTTCCTTTTAACTTTTCGCTACCTTTATAATTGGGATCTTCAAACTGTGGTAGAGGATTCATTAATGATTCAATACCAGGCTGCTTATTTTGATGTTGCGCAGGCATTGTTATAAAGTTTTTTTGCTGTGGCATAGCTGCTTTCAACTCCTTTTCCTTAGCATGTGCACAATAAAAAGCTGAAATTCACACATCGGTTTACGATTAATATTCGAATTTAAGACACAAAATATGAATTGTTATAAACTTTTTATGCAAAACTATTGCAAAATAGATAAAAAACGAATATTATATATAACTGTTGTGAAAATTATTCGTAAACAGAAAGGATGTTTATATGTTTAACCTTTCAAAACATAAAACTTCTATTAAAACTGAAATTATGGCAGGTATTATTACCTTCTTAACAATGGCATATATCATTGTCGTAAACCCTGTTATCCTTGGAGATGCAGGTGTTCCATTTGAACAAGCATTTACAGCAACAATTATTGCTGCTGTTGTCGGAACATTATTTATGGCAATCTTTACAAACTTACCAATCGCAATCGCGCCAGGTATGGGATTAAATGCTTACTTCTCTTACTCTGTTGTAAAAGCGCATGAAGGCATGACTTTCGCAATTGCATTCTCTGCTGTATTCGTAGCAGGTATGATTTTAATTTTGCTATCATTTACATCTTTCCGTACAAAATTAATGGAAGCAATTCCTGAAAACTTAAAACATGCAATTACTGCTGGTATCGGGTTATTTATCGCCTTTATCGGTTTACGATTAACTGGTATCGTTACAAAAAATGATGCAAACTTAGTTGGACTTGGTGATCTTCACTCTGCTCCAGTTCTACTAGCATTAGCTGGACTTGGAATTACTATTATCCTTATGTCTTTAAATGTAAATGGCGCACTATTTATCGGTATGCTATTAACTGGTATTATCGCTTTCTTCACAGGACAATTAACATTCTCAAACGGTGTTACATCAATGCCTGGATTACCAGAAGGAATTATCGTTTCAAATCCAATTACTGCTGTATCTGACGTAATTAACTACGGATTATACGGCGTTGTATTTTCATTCTTCCTTGTTACATTATTTGATACAACAGGTACATTACTTGGGGTAGCTCAACAAGGTGGATTTATGAAAGACGGAAAACTCCCAAAAGCTGGACGAGCTCTTCTATCTGACTCATTCTCAGCAACTATTGGTTCTATGTTCGGAACGACACCATCAACAGCTTACATTGAATCATCTGCTGGTGTTGCAGCTGGTGGTCGTACTGGTTTAACAACTGTTACAGTAGCTGTTCTATTCGCACTAGCAGCATTCTTCGGACCATTAGTAAGTGCTGTCTCTGGTGTATCAGCTATTACTGCTCCATCATTAATTATCGTTGGTAGTCTTATGATGGGTTCAGTTCGCCACATCGATTGGGACGCATTTGATGAAGCATTCCCAGCATTTTTAGTAATCTTAAGCATGCCTCTTACATCAAGTATCGCAACAGGTATCGCACTTGGATTTATTTCATATCCACTTATGAAAGTGGCAAAAGGTAAATTCCGTGCTGTTCACCCACTTGTATATGTATTTGGAATTTTGTTTGCTTATCAATTGATATTCTTACCACATTAAAAAAGTAGAGCATCGAAATCCGATGCTCTACTTTTCTTTTACAACAATCATTCAAAATATGAAGAAGGTTATAACCTTTTAATACTTCTCTTCTACCTTTAATTCTTTACTATACTTTTGAATGAAAACTGATGAAATAACCATTACTATGCCCACACTAAAACCAATAAGTTGATCTATTAACATTTCATCATGAATAAACCAGCGAAGTAAAAATACGCTACCAAAAATAAACATCATAATAAACCCAATATGCCTAAGTCCTTTATAGACATTTTCCATATGTATCACCTCTTCACATAACATTATCCATATTATACCATGCAACCATCAAGTAACCGTATCGTCCTCTGACAATATGCAGCTACCTTTTGATCATGTGTAACAACTAGCACTGTTTTTCCTTCTTTATTAATCTCTTGTAAAATACTCATAATTTTCTCCCCATTTTCTTGATCAAGAGCACCAGTCGGTTCATCAGCAAGTATAATTTTTGTATCTTGTGCTAAAGCCCTTGCTATTGCTGTTCTTTGCTGTTCTCCTCCTGATAACTCGTAAGGATATTTGTTAATATGCCTCTCAAGCCCTACCATTTTCAGCATTTTTTTTGATATTTGCATACGTTTCTTATGAGAAATTCTTCTATATATAAGCGGAAGCATTACATTGTCAACAACTGTATAATCATCTAATAGCGAAAAGTTCTGAAACACAAATCCAACTTCCGTGTTTCTATACTTATGATAATTTGACTTGAATGTACTCGTATCCATTCCATCTAAAAAATACTTTCCAGTAGAGGGGCTATCAATTAAACCAATAATGTTAAGCAAGGTTGATTTCCCAGAACCAGATGGTCCCATAATGGCTATCATTTCGCCTTTTTCTATTGTAAGATTAATATCTTGTAAAGCACTAAAATTACTCTTTCCATATCCCTTAGCCACATTTGCGAGCTGAATCATTTATAACACCTCTTTCATATATGTATTTTTTATTTTTAGTACATTGAAATAAATGATTGCATATATAACGAGGATCATTACAAGTGATAAAGCACCTATAACAACCAATGATTCTATAGAGACTTTTAACGTTCCAAAGAAAGATACTATACTATTTTCTAGCCCTTTCTGAATTTCAATTACTCCGCTATTCTCCCATTGAAAATACATTATGCCTATACATATCGCTAAAACGAATAGCAACATATACTCAATAATAAATGGAAGACATATTTGAAAAGTGCTTGCACCTAACGCTGATTTAATAGAAATACTTTTACGCTCCATATAAAGTGCTGCCATTGATGTTAATACAATAGATAGAAATGAAAAAAATAAGACTGTACCGCTTAATAATAAGGGGTATGACATATTATCAATACCTTGTTTTTCGTTTTCTAACAATTTATTCGG